>CAZYWR010000221.1:0-5083 GCA_964651185.1 uncultured Polyangiales bacterium | reverse complement strand
GCGGCACGGGCGAGGGTCGAGGCTTCGGCGTCTGTCGCGGGCTCGGCGCAGCCCGAGGAGCCGGCGGCGCGACTGGCTGCGGCCCGTCGTGCGTGAGGGATTGCGCGTGGAGCCCACGCGCCTGGCTCCCTAGCAGGATCGCGATCAGAGAGAGAGAGGCGCGCCGCCGGAACAACGCCATCACGCTTCGACTCCTTCGCCCCCGAGCACCAAGTCCCACCGCCGGTCTTCGAATCGCGCGCACGCTCACGCATCGAAGAAGTCTGCACGCGGCCCGTGCGCCGCGCGGGCTCATTCAGTTTTCCGCCGTCCCTGTCGGACCTTTGCTTTTCGCCTGCTGAGAGTACGTTCTCACGTCATGGGTGTAGGAGGCGAAATGTCGGAGCGAACGGTCCCAGCGAGCGCTTACGTGCGGTCGCTGGCTTTGATCGCCGCACTCGGAATGGCGGGCTGCCCACATCAGGAGCTGGCACCGCTAGGTCCGTGCACGGTCTCTTCGACCGCGCAGCGCGTGGAGCAACACGGACTGTCGAAGGTCGACCTCCTGTTCATGATCGACAACTCAGGCTCGATGGCCAGCAAGCAGATCAAGCTTGCCGCGGAGTTGCCGCGCTTGGTTCAGGTGCTCACGAGCGGCGACCGGGACGCAGGCCGCACGGCGCCGGCCGGAGGGCCGCGCATGTTCACGCCCGTCTCGAGCATGCACCTCGCGGTCGTGTCGTCGAACATGGGCGGCCTGCCCGACGGCGTGCCCGAGAACGACACCATCGTCGGCATCCCCGCGTGTGAAGGGTACGGCGACGACGGGCTCTTCCTGAACAGCGCGCAAGTCGCCATCGACGGCGTGACTGCCGAATCACCGACGGAATTTCCCAACTACACGACGGGCGACGTCGTGCTTCCTCCGGACCCGAACTGCGAGGGTCTGCCCGCACCCCCGCCTTATCAAGACTACGAGGCCGGCGAGGACCCGAGCGCCGATGAAGTCGCGCAATCGTTCAGCTGTATCTCGAAGCTCGGCGTGCGCGGCTGTCCGATCGAAGAACAGCTCGAGTCGATGTGGAAGGCGCTCGCCCCGAGCACCAACGACACCTTCTTGGACGGCACCAGCGGCCACGGCGATCCAGACGGCGACAACGCCGGCTTCTTGCGCGACGACGCGATCCTGGCCGTGATGATCGTGAGCGACGAGGACGACTGCTCGCTCACGCAGCAGGGCAAGGAGTACCTCGACACCGCGCAGAACCAGCAGGATTTGGCGTTGGGCTGCACCTTCCACAGCGACCAGGAAGGCCTGACGCAACCGGTCAAGCGCTACATCGACGGTCTCCACTCGCTCAAGCCGAACAACCCTGATCGCGTGATCTTCTCCGCGATCACAGGTATCCCGACGCGCGCGAATGGGCAGGACCCGCAGCAGGTGCTCAATCTGCCCGAAATGCAGGTGCGGCAGGGCCTGTTGAGCATCGTAGGCATCGGGTTGCCGCAGCCGACGTGCACCGAGACGACGGGCGGACGCAACCAAGAGGCGTATCCGGGAAAGCGCTTCGTGCAGGTCGCCGCGGGCTTCACCGACCAGGTGCTCTATTCGATCTGCTCGGACGACTACGGCCCCGCGCTCGACAACCTGATCGAGAAGATCGCCGACAAGCTCACCGGCAATTGCCTGCCGCGCCAGCTCAACCCCGACGCGCAAGGCCGCGTGCCCTGCGACGTCTACGAAATCCTGCCGAAGGGCGACTCCGACTGCACGTCGGACCGCGGTCATATCGGCGACCCGATCGAGCGCACGATTCAGACCGGACTCACCGTCGAGAAGCGCACCGCCTGCAAGATGGACCAGGTTCCGGTCATGAACGGGAGGCCGGCATCGGGTGAGGCCGGCTGGTACTACGACGACTTCAGCCAGGGCGTGAAGAGCAGCTGCCCCGACGGCCAGCAGCAGCGCATCGTGTTCAGCTTCGGCGACCTCCCGGAGGGCTCGAGCGCGACCTTCGAGTGCTTCCAATCCGCGCTCAAGGCCGATGTGACCGCCCACGGCTTCGACGCCGTGAACACGAGCTGCCGCAGCAACGCCAGCGTGTGCCGCACGCGCAGCGACACCAACTACACGCTCATCTGCGTCCAAGGCACTTGCCAGGCGCAGTGCAAGATCAGTCCTGACTGCCCGCCTGGCTGGGTCTGCGCCACGAGCGGCGACACCGGTGATGGCCCGACTTATTGCCAGCTCCCCACCTGCCCCGCGACCGAGACCGTAATCAACGTCGGCGGCGACGCGGGCACGTAGTCCCCAGTAGCGTCGAAGAGCGCGAGACTGCACGCCGACGCGTGCCGATTCGCTCTAAGGTCACGCTCCTATGCCAGCGTCGCAAGAGATGAGCCCGACGGCGCTGGTCGCTCGCGTCGGCGCGGCCTCGGCCGAGCTGGCTCATTGGTGTTCTCGCCGGCGGGGCCGAAGCTTCGACTGTTCAGCGCCGCATCGGTGAGCCTCGCGGTAGTGGGCATGGCAATCGCGCACGCCATGAAGTACGGGGAGCCGATCTTCCCCGTCGTTGACGCTTACATAGGCTCATCGGCCTCGCAGGCGAGGATTCATCCTCGTCCAAGGCGCTGTCGCTTGCGACGCAGCTCCCTGCCGATCGCGGCGAGTTCAAGCCCGCTCTTCAGCATCGCAGAAGCGTCCAGCTTAGAGCCGGCGACGTCGGACCACTCCGACAGCGGCACCTCTAAGAACTTCTCGCGCGCCACCGGCGCCACGCCTTCGCTGCCCGTGAGCAGGCGCCCGAGCAGCTCCACGTCGAATGCCCAGCGCGAGGCGAACGGCGCAACCAACGCTTGACGTAGCGCTGGGCTGTCGCGGAAGAACTTCGCGCCGCACTGCGTGTCGTAAACCGGCAGATCGAGCAGCACAGACGCGGCCGTGGCGAAGATACGACCTAGATAGTGGCGGGAGCGCCGGCGTCGGACAGCGCTACCAAGCAGCTGCACACGCGCGCCCATCACCACGTCGGCCTCGCGCGCGAACAGCGCGTCGAGCAGCCGCAGCAACTCGCGGGCTGGCGTGGACGCGTCCGCGTCCGTGTAACCCACGACGTGTGCACCGCCTGCGAGTGCGTGGAGCATGCCGCGCCGTACGGCCTCGGCCTTGCCGCTGTTCACCGACAGAGCGAGCGTTCCAACGCGGGGCCCGCCACGCGCGGCGATCGCCTGCAACAGCACCGCGGTGCGATCGCGCGAGCCGTCGTCCACGAACACCAGCTGCGTGGAGTCCCGGGCCAGCAGCGGCAAGAACTCACTCTCCTTGAGCCGGCGCTCTTCATTGTAACAGGGGATAACGATTACGGCCTTTTGCACAACGCCCACCAGCTTAAGCCCGGGAGCTCCACGCTGGCGCGCGAGGCGAGCAGCGAGAGCTGGTTATCCGCGGCCAACAGCCAATCGACTGCACGCGTGACCCACGGTCCGCCATGCCAATCGAGCGCGGGCGGTTCGCCATTCGCTGCTGGTGGCGCGATCAGCTCGCGCGCCTTGGCGGCGGTACGCGGTAACAGCAGACCATGGAACAGACCCCCGCGGCGTACGATCGTGAGCCCGCTCTGTTCGATCAAGGCCGCGGCGGCCCGCGGTGCGTAGCGACGATAGTGACGCAAGCGCGTATCGTGCTCGGTGAACAACTGCTGCCAGGCCGGCACACTCACCAGCACCGTGCCACCTGGGGCGAGGTTCTCGCGCACCAATGGGGCTAGGAATTCAGCATCGTGCTCGACGTGCTCGAGCACGTCGAGGAGCATGATCAAATCGAAGTGCCCGCTCGGTCGCTCGCGGGTAAAATGTACGCGCGGTCCCCCTTCGGCCGTGAAGGATGCGAGCATATGGTGGTCGTAATGCGCATCCCAGCAGGTGACCGCAGCAGCGGCCGGAAGCGAGTCGAGCAGCTGACGCGCAAACCATCCGTCGCCCGCGCCCACATCGAGCACTCGCGAGGGCAGCGCCACGTCGGTGCCAGTGAGCACGCGGCGGAAGAATTGAAAGCGGGCTAGCTCCCAAGGATGTCGTCGCTGCGCCGACGACCCCTGAGTAGGGCGCTCGGAGAGATCCATCGCCTCCGGCTAGCACGTCCCGTGCGCGCGGGCACGCGACACGCCGCTCAGCGCCGGGCCCGAGCGGGCGGCGGCGCGTTGCGCTCGAGCCAAACGAAGTTTGCCAGTTGGCCGAGTTGGTGGTAGCCGTGCGCCTCGACTGCCGTCACGTCCGGCGTGCCGGCGAAGGTCACGAAGAACCGCGGCCGAGTCTGCCAAAGCACGGCCTCGTTCTCCTTCACCCAGGCATCGCGGTTGTACGTGAGCGTCGGCGCTGTGAGCGGCGCCTCGGAAGCAAAGCGCGAAGGCGAGGCGAGGCGAGCGTTCGCGTAGATGGCCGGCTCGAAGCCGCGCACGTGGAGCTGATCGCCGGGCTCGGCGAGCTCGCCGATCTGCTGGCCGACGCGCTCCTGCGTCGCGTAGTGATAGCCGTAAGGCCCCACGAACGGCTCGAGAAAGGTCGAGCGCTTCATGTGTCCCCGGAAGTATGCCCAGAACGACTCCGCGTAGCTGCGATACGTGACCTGATCCGTGGTGGCCCAGCGTGGCGCCCACACGTAGCCGACCGTCACGGCCAACGCCGCGAGCCCCAAGGCGAGCGCCCCGCTATGACGACGTGCCGCCTCTGCCAGACCATAGGCCGCGCCGAGCACGAGAAACGGCGTGAACACCACCCAGTGATACGACCAGAACTTGAGCTGCGTTGCGACCGAGAGCGCACCCAAGAGCGCGAGCACCGCAGCCAAGAGCGCACCGCGAACGACGGACCAATCGCGTCGACGGGCCGCCAAGACCAGCCCTGCTAGCCAGGCTATAGCCAGCAGAATGGCCCAGAGTTCGAAGATGTCACCCCACATGAACCGGATCGCGCCCAGGGCGTCAGGGCCCGAGGCCTTGGTGTTTTGGACGTACGTCGACGTATACCCGGCGAGCTCCACCAGTGCGGGCAGCGCTCCTCGCACCACGAAGTAGCCCAAGACCAATGCGATCACCGCGAGCGCCGC
>CAZYWR010000220.1:0-4718 GCA_964651185.1 uncultured Polyangiales bacterium | reverse complement strand
CTGGCCGCGCGCGACGAGCAGGGACAAGCGATGGACGACCAGCAGGTGCGCGACGAGGCGATGACCATCCTGCTCGCCGGCCACGAGACCACGTCGAACGCGCTCGCCTGGACCTTCTATCTGCTCGCCCGACATCCCGAGGTGCGCGCGCGCCTCGAGCAGGAGCTCGACCGCGTGCTGGGCGGCCGCACACCTGAGCTCGCCGATCTCGCGGCCTTGCCTTACACGCTGCAGGTCTTCAAAGAGTCCATGCGGCTCTATCCTCCGGCGTACATGACCGTGCGGCGCGCCACGCGCGAGGTGGCGATAGGCCCGTACGTCGTGCCCGAGAACGAGCTGGTGATCGTGAACATCATCGGCATGCACCGCCATGAGGCGCTGTTCGAACGCCCTTTCGCCTTCGAGCCGGAGCGCTTCGCGCCCGAGCGCGAGCGGACGATCGACAAGCTCGCCTACCTTCCCTTCGGCGCCGGTCCGCGGGTGTGCATCGGCAACCACTTCGCGCTCATGGAAGGTCAGCTCCTGCTCGCCCAGCTCGCGCAGCACCTGCGCTTCGAGCTCGACGGCGCGCGCGAGATCGAGCCAGAGCCCCTCATCACGCTGCGGCCGCGCGGCGGCTTGCCCGTGCGGGTCGCGCGCCGGCGCGATCCGCCCGCACGCGCCGCGGTCGCCTGAGCGCTGCCGAGGGCCGGCACCTTCTTCAAGGCGCGCCGCGCCTCTTCATACCGTGCGGCCCGCGCGCGCTCCATACTCGCGGAGCGCACCTGCCGCGCACGGCGCAGGATGACGCCCGGTCGCAGCGAGAGATCGCGAAAGGGAGCAGACGACATGAGCGAAGCCACACCGGAGTGCAAGGAAGCCGGACGCCTCACGCCGCGCGTCGACCTCGATCGCTGCGAAGGCAAAGCAGACTGCGTCCGCGTCTGCCCGTATCAGGTGTTCGAGATGGGCGTGCTCGCGCCCGAGCAGCGCAAGACACTTTCGACCTTGGGCCGTCTGAAGTCGTGGGCGCACGGCCACCGGAAGGCCTTCGTCGTGCGCGGCGCGGACTGCCACGCGTGCGGGCTGTGCGTGACCGCGTGCCCGGAGCGCGCGATCCAGCTGCGCGCGGCGCCGAGCGCCTCCGCGCCCTAGAGCGCTTTTCGCGCTAGCAAGCCGCGCAGGAGCTCCCACACGGTTCGCGCTGCGAGCCGTGCGCTCTGCCCGTCCCGGTCGAAGCGCGGATTGAGCTCGACCAGATCGAACGAGCGGACGCTCGGGCACGCGCCCGCACGAAACGCGGCGCCGAGCCACTCGCGGGCGGTGAGCCCGTCACTCGCGGGCGCGCTGACGCCGGGCGCGTAGGCCTGGTCGAGCGCATCGAGACAAAAGGTCGCCAGCGTAGGGGCGCTGCGCGCGCCAAATAGCTGGTCGGCCGCGAACGCGTCGCGAAAAACTGCGCGCGCGCCGTGCGCGCTGAGATAGGCCAGATGGGCGCTCGCCACCGCGTTCGGCTGCAGCCCCGCGACCGCGTAGCCGCTGCACGCGCGCGAGGGGTGCTCGAGGATCTGACGAAAGGGCGAGCCGGAGTGGCCGAGTCCCGCCTCGAGCGGACGCACGTCGGCGTGGGCGTCGATGTTTTGCACCGCGACTCGCAAGCCCGCGCGCACGTAGCCGAGGAAGTGGCCGTAGCTCGTCTCGTGGCCTCCGCCGAGCACGATCACGAAGCGACCCGCCGCGAGCTCGCGAGCGACCCGCTCCCCGAGAGCTTCCTGATCGCGCTCCAGATCGCCCGTGCCCGGGATGTCGCCGAGATCGCGCGTACGGCCGAGCAGCTCGGCCCATGCCGCGAACGCGCGCGGGTCGGGGCACATGCGATAGAGCTTGTCGCGCACCGCCTGCGGCGCTTCCCGCGCACCGGGCCGGCCGCCGTTGCGCTCCACGCCTTGATCGACGGCAAAGCCCACGATGCTCACGCGGGCGGCCTCATCATTCCGCTCGCGCGCGCCTGCGCGCGCTTCGACGCCATTCCGCTCGCGCGCGCCTGCGCGCGCTTCGACTCCGGAGGTCCAGGCGGTGCCGAGCAACGTGCCGAGGCGCGGGTCGTCGGCGGCAAACTGGGGCAGCTCGATCGGAATGCGCGGCGCGCTCATGGGCTCCTCCGCGCGAGCGCGCCGTGCACGAGCGCGCCCTTTTTGACCGTACAGAGCGCGAGCGACGGGCGAAAGTGATAGAGCCAGTGCAGCACATCGGGCGCATCGAGCAGCGCGAAGTCCGCTTGCTTGCCCGGCTCGAGGGAGCCGATGCGATGATCCAAAGCGAGCGCGCGCGCGGCGTACAGCGTGGCGCCTCGGAGCGCCTCGTGCGGGGTCATGCGCGAACGCGTGCAGGCCAGCAAGAGCGCGAGCGGCAGGTGGTAGCTCGGCGCAGAGCCCGGATTGTAGTCGGTCGCCACGGCGACCGAGAGGCCGCACGCGCGCGCCCGGCGCGCGTCGAACGGCGCCGCGAACGTGTAGAGCGCGGCGAGCGGTAGGTTGACGGCGACCACGCCGCGGTCGGCGAGCGCGCGCAGGGCCGACTCGGACGCGTGCTCGAGGTGATCGGCGCTCTGCGCCCCGAGCTCGGCGGCGAGCTCCGCGCCGCCTCCGGCATGCAGCTGATCGGCGTGCAGCTTGACGAGGAGCCCGTGCGCGCCCGCCGCGCCCAAGATGGCGCGCGCTTCGTCCAGCGTGAACGCCGTCTCCTCGACGAACGCGTCGCAAAAGCGCGCGAGGCCCTGACGCGCTACCTCGGGCAGGAGCTCCTCGATGATCAGCGCGACGTAGCGCGCGCGCTCCTGCGCGTATTCGCGCGGCACGACGTGCGCCGCGAGCAGGGTCGGCACGATCTCGAGCGGCTGCAGGGCGGCGAGCTCGCGCACGGCCTCGAGCTGCTTGAGCTCGTCGGCGACCGTGAGCCCGTAGCCCGACTTCGCTTCGATCGTCGTGACGCCGAGCGCCGCCATCTCTCGCAGCACGGGGAAGGCGCGCTCGACCAGCTCGGCGCGCGAGGCGGCGCGGGTCGCGCGCACGGTCGCGGCGATGCCGCCCCCTTTTTTCGCGATCTCGAGGTAGCTCTCGCCCGCGATGCGGCGCGCGAACTCGTCCGCGCGCGAGCCGCCGAACACGAGGTGCGTGTGGCAGTCGACGAGGCCCGGGATCACCAGCTTGCGCCCCGCGTCCCAGCGCTCGAGCGCGCGGTACGGCTCGGGGAGCGCGCGCTCCTCGCCGACCCAGACGATGCGCTCGCCTTCCCACACCAGCGCGGCATCGGCGATCGCGTGCACGTCGCCTTGTCCGCCCTCCGCGCGGCAAGTCGCGAGCTCGGCGATGTTCGCGAGCACGGGCATCTACTGCAGCGCTCCTGCCGCGGACTCCACATGCCGGATCATCTCGCCGCTGCACAAGAGCGCGCTCACGCGCTCGATGTCGTCGCCGAAGTAGTCGTCCGCCTCTTTGTGGGCGACCGCGTCGCGCAGACAGGCGTGCGCCGCCGCGACGCCGAGCCCCGGCGCGAGCGGGCGCCGGTAGTCGAGCGCCTGCGCCGCCGTAAGCGCCTCGATCGCGAGCACCTTCTCGACGTTGCCGAGCACCTCGTAGAGCTTGAGCGCGCTGATGCTGCCCATGCTCACGTGATCCTCCTGTCCGAGACACGTCGGGATGGAGTCGACGCTGCCCGGGTGGCACAACACCTTGTTTTGCGAGACCAGCGCGGCGGCGGTGTACTGCGGGATCATGAAGCCCGAGTTGAGCCCGGTGTCGCGCATCAGCAAGGTCGGCAGACCGTCGTGCCCGGTCAGCAAAAGGTAAGTCCGGCGCTCGGAGATGCTCGCTAGCTCGGCGAGCGCGAGCGCGGCGAAATCGAGCGCCAGGGCGAGCGGCTGGCCGTGGAAGTTGCCGCCGCTCAAGATGCTGCCGTCCGCGAACACCAGCGGGTTGTCGGTCACGGCGTTGAGCTCGATCTCGATCACGTTGGCGGCGTAGGACAGCGCGTCGCGCGAGGCCCCGTGTACCTGCGGCACGCAGCGCAACGAGTAAGGGTCCTGCACGCGCCCGCACTCGCGGTGGCTCTCGAGGATCTCGCTCGCGCTCATCATCGCGCGCACGTTGTGGGCCACGGCGGCCTGCCCGGGATGCGGGCGCAGCGCGTGGATGCGCGCGTCGAACGGCACGATGCTGCCGCGCAGCGCCTCCAGGCTGAGCGCGGCGAGCACGTCGGCGTTCTTGATCAACGTCTGCGCGCGCGCCAGGACGTACGCGCCGTACGCGCTCATCAGCTGCGTGCCGTTGATGAGCGAGAGGCCATCTTTCGCGGCGAGCGCAACGGGCGCGAGCCCTTGCTCCGCCAGCACGGCGCCCGCCTCGCACACGCCGCCCTCGGGCAGGTGGAGCTTGCCCTTGCCGATCAGCGGAAGCGAAAGGTGCGCGAGCGGCGCGAGATCGCCCGAGGCGCCGAGGCTCCCTTTGCTCGGCACGGCCGGAACGAGATCGCGCTCGGCGAAGGTCAGCAAGCGCTCGAACACGGGCTCCGAGATGCCGGAGTGACCGAGCGCCAAGCTGTGCAGCTTGAGCTCCAGCATCAACTTGCTGATCGCGCGCGGCACGAGCTCGCCCAGGCCCACGGCGTGGCTCAACAGCAGGTTATGCTGCAACGTCTCGAGCGCGTCGGGCGCGATGCGCTTGTGCGCGAGCGCGCCGAAG
>CAZYWR010000219.1:0-3572 GCA_964651185.1 uncultured Polyangiales bacterium | reverse complement strand
CCTGCGCGAGCACGACCAGCACTCCGACGTGGACGCCGTTCATGCGGGTCATCGACCGAGAAACGGTCGGGTCCACGCGACCTTGAAGAAAAGCCTCTTCACTGCGGTCCAAGCGATAGAAGCCGCTCCTGGCGCAGTGCGTCAGACAGCACTTAATGTGGAGCCGGTCCTCGCCTCGCTCCACAGGTTGGACCGTGTCAGGTTTTTAGGAGAGGTGTGCCGTGAACAAGATGACGACGAGGCTCGCGCGCTCCGCGTTGGCGCTGCTCTTGGCGCTCGGAGGTGTCGTTCAGGCCGCGCCGCGCGGGTTTGCGCAGGACAATGCCCCGCAGGTCGACAGCGCGCCCGCCGACAACAGCGCGCCCGCCGACAATGGTGAGGCGCCGCCGCCGCCGCCTGCACCGCCCGCGAATCAGCCTGCTCTTCCGCCTGCGCCGCAGGCGCAAGCGGTGGCGACGCCGCCGCCCGCGCCGGCGCAAGGGCAGTGGGTGAACACGGCTGAGTACGGCTGGGTCTGGGTGCCCGCGGGCAGCGTCGCATACGCGGTCGGCGACACGCCGTACGCATACTTGTACACGCCGGCGTACGGCTGGACGTGGTACGCGTCGCCGTGGGGATGGGGGCCCTTCGCGATGGGCGTCTGGGTGCGCCGTCCGTACCCGTACGGGTTTCGCGTGTGGGTCCACGGGCCGGGCGGCTGGGGTTGGTACGCGGGTCCGCGTGGCGCGGTCGGCTTCGGCGGCTGGGGAGGCTATGGCTGGCACCGCTACGGTGGCTGGCGCGGTCCGGTGCACTACGGCGGCTGGCGGGGCGGCGGCTGGCACGGTGGTGGCGGTTGGCACGGCGGCGGTGGCTGGCACGGCGGCGGTGGCTGGCACGGCGGTGGGCACGGGCATCGCTGACGAGGAGCACGCGGTCCGTTCGCTGCACGCACCAGGCGCAGCACGCGATGAGCGTGAACTCGCACGGACGTTCACTGAGGCGTCTGCTTAAGAAGGTTCGCGGTCGGAGTCGTCCGGGAGGCTGGGCACGTAGGCGAACTTCGGCCAGAAGCGCGGCCGATCACGAAAGCGCTCGTCGTAGTCGCTGCTTGCGGCGAGCGCGCGCTCTTCCGCGTGGACGCGACGCCGGAGCAAGATCGCGTTGGCCACGCTGAATACGATCGCCGTGAGATAGGCGGTGTGGATCATCGGGAGCGCGGCGACCTCGAGGATCACGCCGAGGTAGTTCGGATGGCGCAGATAGCGAAAGACGCCGGTGCTCACGGGCGGTTCCCCGGAGACTGTGATCACCTTGATCGTCCAGCGCTTTCCGAGCGCGCGCATGGCCGCAAAGCGCAGCGCTTGACCGGCGCAGAACACGGCGAGCGCGAGCAGGGCGAGCCAGCGATGAAATGGGCGCTGCAGCAGCACCACCTCGAGCAGCGCCGAGATCGCCCAGAGCGCGTGCAGCGCGAACATGAAAGGGAGCTGCTCCGCGGCGTGCTCGGTGCCGCCGCGCGCTTTCAAGTCGGATTCATTCATGCGGCTGAGCCGCACCTCCAGGCCGCGCTGTACAGCGACCGCGAGCACCAGGAAGACGTAGGCCCCGTTTACCATTGCAACAGCACCGCTTCGGCAGAGAACCCGGGGCCTATCGCCAACAGCACGCCGTAGCTGTAGCGGGCCGGCCGCACGTGGCGGCGGAACTCGTCGAGCAGGAACAGCACCGACGCGGAAGACAAGTCGCCGATCTTGGCGAGCGACGCGCGCGAGTGCTGCAACGCCTCGGGCGGGAGGCCCAAGCCTTCGCTTATGGCCCGCAGCACGGCGGGCCCGCCGGGATGCGCCACCCAGAAGTCGATGTCCGCGCGCGTGAGGTCGTTGCGCGCGAGGAGCTCATGAACCAGACCGGGCAGCCCCTCGCGGGCGATCGCAGGCACCTCGCGGCTCAGCACGACCTTGAATCCGCTGTCGACTACGTCCCAGCCCATCGCGCGCTCGGTCTTGGGAAAGAAGCGCGACAGGCTGTCCATGACGCGAGGGCCTGGCCGCATCGCGCGCGGATGGCGTGCGCCCGCGAGCACCAGCGCGGCGGCGCCGTCACCGAACAGTCCCGTCGAGATCAGGTTGGCCAAGGACGCGTCCTCGCGCTGCAGCGTCAACGAGCACAACTCGACCGCAAGCAATACCACGGCTTCGCCGGGAAATGCGTGTAGGTAATCGGCCGCGCGCGCGACTCCGGCGACGCCCGCGAGACAGCCGAGCCCGAACAGGGGCACGCGTTTCAGCGAGGAGCGAAACGGAATGCGGTTCATGAGCCGCGCGTCGAGCGAAGGCACCGCCATGCCCGTGCTCGTAGCCGTGAACAGCGCACCGATCTCGCCAGGCTCGATCTCCGCGTCATCCAGCGCATGGGAGATTACCCGCGCGCCAAGCGGAAGCGCCGCATCGATCCACGCGTCGTGGCGCCGCTTCAGACCGGACAGCGCCGCGTACGCGGGCGCAGCCAGCGCTAGATGGCGCTGCTCTACGCCGACGCGGCGGAAAAAGCGCTCGATCTGCTTCGCGGGCGGGCCGAGCTCAGGCAGGAGCTGCGCGGCGACTTCAGCGAGCTCGCGTTGAGCGTAGCGATGCGCCGGCAACGCGGTCGCCGTTCCACATACGGTCGGGCGCTCGTCCGGGGAGTGGGGTGGGGCCACGTCACGCATGGTGCTGGCTCGGTGCATCTTCCATACCGGACCGGCCTGCAGGCTGCTCGACGAGCCGGCCTGCGAGGTGTCGCGACCCTGTTGCGTAGATTCTGAAAGCAACCGGTGCCGCAGCGCGTCACCCGCGCCTGTACGCACGACGCCTCGCGAGCACCTCGAACCCTTCGTTGCGGATCCTCGCCCCAATGTGGCGCGCGCGCGTGAGGACTCGCGATAGATGGTTCCCGAGGATCTGCGCATGACCTCGCGCAGCGACGCGTTAGCGCAGAAGCGCCGCGAGGCGTTCGCTCGCTTCCGTGCGCGCGGCGCGATAGTTATCCGACTGCAGAATACTCTCGACCATGCGCCCGGGTTCGCCGATCCACTTTCCGGCGACGAGCAGCGCATGGAGCGCCTGCGTGGTGTCCGATAGCGCGAGCGCGTGCGGCAGGTTCTGCCCTGGCCAGAACGCTGGGTGGTCCGTGTTCCAGACGGCCAGATTCGCGAGCGCCCCCGCTTCGATCGCGCCGGTCTGCAGCGCCGGGTGGAGCGCGCCCGCCTCATGAAAGACGCGCGCCAAGAGCCGCTCGCTCGTGACCTCCTTGCTCCACGCGACCGCGCGATCCGTGCGCTCGTGCCAGACCTCGCGCGCGTGGTAGGCGTCGCCGCTCGCGAGAAACGTTTGGTAGCCGAGGCCGCTGCTCAGCCCAAAGGTGGCGGCGCCGAGACACAAGCGCAGCTCCTTCTGCAAGTTCATCGAATCGTTGTTCGACGCGCAGTCGGTGGCGACCACCCACGACACACCGAGCTCGCCCCAGCTCGTGACCGGCGCTGGAAAGGCGAACTGCATCTGCGCGCTCGGACAGTACACGAGCGTGTGGCGCGCCGGATCGAGGGCGCGCAG
>CAZYWR010000218.1:0-4322 GCA_964651185.1 uncultured Polyangiales bacterium | reverse complement strand
CCCTTGACCACGCCCGCTTCGGTGCGATGCGTGGTGGCCGATGACTTGGCGATGCCGAAGTCCAAGAGCTTCACGCGCCCGTCGTAGGCGATCATCACGTTGTGCGGGCTGACGTCGCGGTGCACGAGGTTCATCAGCTGGCCCTCGGCATCGCGCGCGGTGTGCGCGTAATGGAGCGCCTCCGCGCACTCCGCGATCACGCGTGCAAGCGCGGCGTAGTCGAGGTCTGCGCTCTCGAGCGCGCGGCGGATCAGCTGGTGCAGCGTGACGCCGTTCACCCACTCCATGGCGATGAACCAGGTGCCCTCATGCTCGCCGACCTCGTAGATCTGACACAGGTTCGGGTGGGAGAGCCCCATCACGACGCGCGTCTCGTCGAGGAACATGTGCAGCATCTCGTCGAGGTCGCGCACCTCCGGGAGCACGCGCTTGATCACGAGATGGCGCGCGGCGCCGGCCAGCGAGCGCTCGCGCGCGAGCAGGATCTCCGCCATGCCCCCCCGGCCGATGCGACCGAGGATCTCGAAACGATGATAACGCTCTACGGGCTCGAGCCGCGCGCTCGGGCGCCAGCTCGAGAGGGCGCGCGAGGAGGGCGTCGACGCGGGCGCCTTCGGCGCGCCTGGCGAGAGGGGGAGCTCGCCGGCGCGCGCCTGCTCTGTAGCCACCTTCGGCCCGGAGGTTCGCACACGCTCGTGCACGCTCTGATCGTACTTATATGCGGGCTCTGGAAGAAGAGCAGAGTGCGACTTCTGCAAGGGGGACTAGTATTTGGCTGTGTCGATCCGAGAGCTGCGCGCGCGCTGGCCATGGGGGACGCGGTGCGCATGGCTGATCTTTTGGACGCTGTGGGGGACGCTGCACGCACATAGGGTTCCCGTACACGCACAGCCGGAGCCGCCAGAAGCCGAGCTCGCTGCGCTGGGTGCCGCCGTCGAGCAGGCTCGCTTCGAAGACGCCGAGGCGCGGGCGCGGGCCCTGCTCGCGCGCACGGACCTGACCGCGCGTCAGCGCGCCGACGCCCTCGAGCTGCTCGCGGTGGCGCAAGTCGCGCGCCGCGATGAGGCTGGCGCCCGCGCGACCCTGAGCGACCTGTTTTCACGCGATCCAGAGCACCAGGAGCGGCTGCGCGATCCGGGTCCGAGCGTCGCGGCCATGTTCGCGCGCGCGCACGCCGAAGCGCATCCGCCGTTCGCCGTCGCGCTCACCACGACCGCGGTGGTCATCGACCCGCTCGGGCGCGCGCTCCTCCAGGTCACCCTCGGCGCGGGGCGCGAGGCGGTCGACAGCGTGCACGTGTTCGCGCGGCTCGTGCCCGAGCTGGAGCAAAGCCACCTGGTCGCAGACGTAGGCTTGCGCGATCACCTCGCGATCGCCCTGCCGGCACCGCGCGCGCCTGCCGAGCCGGGCGCCAGCCCTCCGAAGCTCGAGCTCTACGTCGAAGCGCGCGCCCCGAGCGGCGCGGTGATCGCACGCGACGGCGGGCCGGACGCGCCGCTCATCGTCCAGCTGGATCAGCCGCCCCCCTGCCCGGCTGCCCCCGTCGCGCCGCGCCCGCGCGCGCCCTGGTGGTTGTGGACGAGCCTGGCGATCGTGGTGGCTGGCGTGAGCGTGAGCGGCGCGCTGCTCGCGCATTGATCGCGCCCGATCGCGCGCAAAGATCGAGATCGATCTCAAGGCGCGGAGGGCGCGCGCATGCTTTCGGCTTTTCGAGGCGCCGAGCTATGCTCCCGCGCGCTGCGCCATGAACGAACCCCAGAAGCCCGGCCCGCGCCTCGCACCTTTGCCGGTCGCCTCGGCGCTCGCCAAGCGCCGCCTGGCCGGACGCATCGAGATTCTGCGCTGGCTCGGCGAGGGAGGGATGGGCACCGTCTACTTGGCCCGCGACGAAAAGCTCGAGCGCACGGTCGCGGTCAAGGTGCTGTTGCGGGCCGATCCCCAGGCTCTGACCTTGTTCAAACAGGAGTTCCGCGCGCTCGCGCGCATCAGCCATCCCAACTTGATCGTGTTGCACGAGCTCTTGTGCGACGAGGGCGTGTGGCTGTTCACGATGGACTACGTCGAGGGGCGCGACTTCCTGCAGCACGTGAGCCAGCTCGAGGGGCGCGAAGCGCCGACCTTGCTGGAGATCGAAGCGGAGCAGGCGCGCGAACATACGCGCCGGAGCGGAGAGCTCGTGCGGCCGCGCACCCCGCTGCGCGACGAGGGCCTCTTGCGCCGCGTGCTGATCCAGCTGGTCGATGCCGTGCGCTCGCTGCACGCCGCCGGCAAGCTGCATCTCGACCTCAAGCCGAGCAACGTGCTGGTCAACGCGGCTGATCACGTGACCGTGCTCGACTTCGGCCTAGCGCGCGATCTCGAGCCGAGCTCGGCCATCTCCACGCAGCGTTTGCTCGGCACGCCCGCGTACATGGCGCCCGAACACGCGCAGCACGGACGCTTCGAGCCGGCCAGCGACTGGTACGCGGTGGGCGTGATGCTGTACGAGGCGCTCACGGGACGATTGCCATTCGAGGGGCCGATCACGCACATCCTGTTGAGCAAGACGAGCCGCGATCCCGATCCGCCGAGCGCACTCTGCCGCGAGGTGCCGGAGCAGCTGGAAGCCTTGTGCATGGAGTTGATGGCGCGCGATCCTGGGCGGCGGCCGGACGGTGCGGAGATTCTGGCGCAGCTCGGATACGGCGCGCCGCTGGCGCCCGCGCGCCTACCGGCGGCGCTGCGCACCAGCGAATTGTTCGTCGGCCGTACGCGTGTGCTCGAACACCTGCGCGGGCGCGCCGGCGCGAGCGCAGGGCCGCGCGTGCTGCTCCTGCACGGCGACTCCGGCGTGGGCAAGAGCACCTTGGCCAAGCGCTTCTTGGACGAGCTGTCGGCCGGGCCGCGCACGCTGGTGTTGCGCGGCGCCTGCTACGAGCGCGAAGCGGTGCCCTTCAAGGCATTCGACGGCATCGCGGACGCGCTCATTGCACAGCTGAAGCGGCTCGCGCCGCTCGAGCTCGGCGCCCTTTTGCCGCGCCACGCGCACACCCTGTCGCAGTTGTTCCCGGCGTTCGCCGCCCTGGCCACGGCGCCTGCCCAGCGGCGGGCCGAGGAGGCAGATCCCGCCGTGGGCCGCGCGCGCGCGTTTCGCGCGTTCGCCGAGCTGTTTGGCCGGCTCTCGGATCAGTACGAAGTCGCGCTGCTCATCGACGATCTGCACTGGAGCGACCTCGATAGCGCGCTGCTATTGCGCGCTCTATTCGAAGGGAACGAGCCGGTGCCGCTGTTGCTGGTGGGTACCTACCGGCGCGACGAAGCGGCACACAGCGCGCTGCTCGCGGAGCTCGCCGAGCTCGCAGCCGTGAACCCGCGCATCGCGCTGGACGACGTGGAGCTCGGCGCGCTCGACGAGGAAGAGGCGGCCAGCCTGACGGCGGAGCTCCTGGCGCGCGGTGTCGCGGCTGCGGGAGCGGCGGGGCAGGGACGCGACAGCCACGCCGCGGGTTCGGGCCAGCATGCGCGGCCGAATGCGGGCACGGGCGAGGGCGGGCGCGTGGGGGACGACGCGGGCGCGCATGCACGCGGAAGCGCGAGCGAGCGGGAGCGAGCGGTCGCGGACGATCATGCCCGGGACGCGCGTGACAGCGGAGTGGGCGGGAGCTTGGAGCGGACCGGACTGGTCGCGCAGATCGCGCGCGAGTCGCACGGCATTCCGCTCTTTATCCACGAACTGGTTCGCCACGTCGCGCGCACCGACCGCGCGCCCGCGCATGAGATCTCGCTCGCCGAGGTGGTCGTGGGCCGGGTGGCGGGCCTGCCGCGCGGCGCAGCGGCGCTCCTCGACGTGTTGGCTGTCGCGTCGGGGCCACTTCCACAGCGCATCGCCTTTCGGGCAGCCGGCTTGGGCACGGGCCAGGAGGCGGCGCTCCACACGTTGCGCGTATCGGGGCTCGCGAAGAGCCGCGGGGCGCCGGGCGAAGATCTGGTGGAGACCGCTCACGATCGCATTCGTACCGCGGTGGCGGGACGGCTGGACGGCGCCGCACGCGCGCACGTGCACGCCGAGCTGCTCGCCGCTTTCGAGCGCGAGCCGGAGCACGATGACGAGCAGCTGTTCATGCATAGCCTAGGGGCGGACATGCGCGACCGCGCGCTCGCTTACGCGGAACGGGCGGCGGCGCGCGCGCTCGCCGCGCTCGCCTTTCACCGCAGCGCGGAGCTCTATCGCGTGGCGCTCGAGTTGGCCGCGGGCACCGCGGACGTCACGCCGGCGCGCCTGCTCGCGCTCTCGACGGGTCTCGGCGACGCGCTCGCCGCGAGCGGCCATTGCCTCGACGCCG
>CAZYWR010000217.1:0-5524 GCA_964651185.1 uncultured Polyangiales bacterium | reverse complement strand
TCGGGCGACTCGGGGAGTTGCTCGATGAGCGCAGTGAAATGCGCGAGCGCCGCCTCGTTGTCGCCGACTTGCGCCAGGCAGAGGCCGGCGTTGTAGAGCGCTGGAGAGTGAAAGCGGCCGCCCGCGAACTCGCGCACCAGCTGGTCGTAGAGCGCGACCGCCTGCGGACAGTGGCCGGCATCGAGCTCCGCGTTGGCGCGCCGGAACAGGTCTTCGGCGTCGTAGCTCTCGAAGCTGTAACTGCCCTGCTCGTCGTGCTTGGCGACGATGCGCACGGCGTCCATCTCGACGACCTGGTTCGGCGTCGCGGGTTTGGCCGCTCGCGCACCGCAGGCCGCGAGCGCGAGCGCCACCCAGCCGGCGCGGAAGGGCGCGAGAGAGGACACAGGGGCGGTGAAGGACGACTTCATCGTGAAATAGACCGTAGAGAAGACGGAAGGTTCTGAGCGCCGCGGGCGTAACTGTTCGTAACGTCGTTACGCTCGGCGACCCGAGACGCCCCCTGTTACGCTCCCCCCTCAAGTTACGCGAGAAAGTCGGCTTACACTCGCAAAAACTCGAGGAGTCGCGGAGTTAGCGCACGTACAGGGACTCCGCCGCGCGACCCGCTGATCGCGGGCTTTCATACGTACAGGGACGGCATGAGGGGTGCATTGGGGGGCGGGTGTCCGCGCTGCCGAAGGGCACCGCTCTCGAAAGGCCGCTCCCGATGACCGTGATCCAGAACTCTGCCTGCGACCACTCGACTTCGCGCGCCCCCGATGCCTTCGCTCCCGCGCGAGAGTGCGCGCTTCGACAGGGCCTCGCATCAGGCGCGACCTCCGCACGCGTGACCGCGACCTGGACTGATCCGGCAGGTTGGACCGAAACGGAGCTGCTCGAAGGCATGCTGACGCGCGATGCGCGCGCCTGGCGCGAGTTCCATCAGCGTTATGACCGTCTGATTTATCGGGCGATTCACAAGGTCACGCAGCGCTTTTCGTCGGTGCTTGGCAGCGCGGACGTGGAAGAGATCTACGCGCTCTTGCTGTGCAGCTTGAATGGTCGCGATTTGCACAAGCTGCGCACCTTCGAGCCCGAACGCGGTCATCGCTTGAGCACTTGGGTGGGCTTGTTGGCGCGCAACGCGGCGTGGGACTACTTGCGCAGCTTGTCGCGTCAGCCGCAACGCGGGAGCGTGGTGGAGGCCGAGGACGTGAGCTGCGCCAATCCGGATCCGTTCCACGCGTTGGCAGCGAAAGAGGAGTGGCTGCGCGTGAGCGAGACCTTGCGCAGCTTCTCGGAGAAGGACCGCATCTTCGTGGACTTGTTCTTCCTGCAAGGTCGCACCCCCGAGCAGATCGCGGAAGAGATGCAGATCTCGGTGAAGACGGTGTACAGCAAAAAGCACAAGATCCGCTGCCGCCTCGAGCACGCGCTCGGGCGTCCGGCGACGATTGCGGCTGCGTAAATTGGGCGGCGGGTGCGCGCTGACCGGTCTCGGCGGGCTCGGGGGCGGGAAGGCTTTTCATCGGCTTCCGCACGTTCACATTCCCGTGCGACCGTTCGCTCGCTAGGTGGACGGATCCGAAAATTGCTTGCGTGCGCTCTGAGCCCAGCTGCCGGTTGTGGACACCATGCTTGAACACGTTTCGACTCTTGCTGCGTGCGAGGTCTGAACCGCGCTCCAACCGGCGAAAAAACCCCCCGCCCCCGAGCGGTGGTACAGTTGGCCGGCGGGGCGACCGCGCCAGGCTCGCGAGCGCGAACGGCACGCCTTCGGCGCGCGCTCGCGAATTCGATACGGCACAGTCCGGCACAGACGTGTGACTGGGTTGGCGAGAGGATCCGCAAGCGCGTGAATGCCGAGCGGCCTTCGGTGCGCCTCGCCATCGCCATTCCACGCATGAAGCGATCGTGCGAGAGCCATCACTGTCTCGCGATAGGTGGCGTTCGTTCACGGCGAAGGCACACCGGTTTTTTGAGCTTGAGAACCCGAGTCGCCTACATTGCCCACATGAAGCGTTTCGAGCGTCGGGGCGCTCCGCGGGTGCCGGTCGCAGTGACGATCCAGCAGCACGTCGAGGGGCAAACGCACTGCTGCATCGCCAGCGACCTGAGCCTGTCAGGCTTGTACATGGAGCGGCCGATCACCACTTTCGTCCGCCACAGCGCGCGCGTGCAACTCGAGATCCCCATTCCGGACGGCAAAGAGCCGCTGCGTACCGAAGCCGAGATCGTCTACGACTGCTTCGACGCCGAAGTCCACGGGACCGCCGTGCGCTTCGACGCGCTGAGCGCAGGCGATCGCGAGCGGCTCCATGCGTTCTTTTCGCCCGAGTCGCCGAGCGCGGCGTGAGCTATTTGGACGGCGCCTGCGCGCGCTGAGTGCGCGCGCAAAAGCAGCCGTTCGTGGTCTCGCATACTTCGGGAAACGCTGGTGATCCAGCGGCGCACGTGTCTTGACACTCGTGAACATCGATCCTAAATCCCCGCGTCCGCCGATTTTTCCCGAGCCCTCTGGGGCACCGCGAGTCATGGAACACATCCGGGTCCCCCGGCCGCCGCGCGGCCACCCCGGTTGCCATTCATAAAGTCGGGTCCCCGGGTCGCGCTGCGGCCATCGGGGCCGTGCGGGAGTAGCCGGGGGAGCTCGGAAGGCCTGAAGGAGGCAGCGCGTGAAGATCCTCGTTCCCGTCAAGCGGGTCAGCGACCCCGACAATGCAAACAAGGTGAAGGTGGCGGCCGACGGCAAGTCCGTCACCACCGAGGGCCTCGAGTGGAAGCTCAATCCGTTCGATGAGTACGCCGTCGAGAGCGCCCTTCGTCTCAACGAGAACGCCAAGGGCAACGAGAAGCTCGGCGAGACCATCGTCGTCACCTTGGGGCCGAAGGACGCGGCTCAGACCTTGCGTCAGGCGCTCGCGATGGGCGCCGACCGAGGCATCTTGGTCGAGGCCGACGACAACAAGCTCGACTCGCTCGTGGTGGCGCGCGCGCTCAAGGCGCTCGTCGAGAAAGAAAAGCCCGACCTGGTGCTGCTGGGCAAGCAGGCGGTCGACGGCGACTCCAACGCCACCGCGCAAATCTTGGCGGAGCTGCTCGGCTGGCCGCAGGCCACGTTCGCCATGTCGATCAAAACCGCGGACGGCGGCAAGACCATCGCGGTCGGACGCGAGGTCGATACCGGCGTGCTGACCTTGAAAGTGCAGACGCCGGCCGTGATCTCGGTCGACCTGCGCATCGTAGCGCCCAAGGCGATCCAGAACGGCGTGACCCCCGCCACGCACGAGTACGCAGACGGAGCTCGCTACGCCTCGCTCAAGGGCATCATGCAGGCGAAGAAGAAGCCGATCGCGGAGCAGGCGCTGGCGAGCCTCGGCGTCGATACCACCCCCGGCACCAACTACCTGAAGTTCGAGCTGCCGCCCGCGCGCAAGGCGGGCGTGTTCGTCGACAGCGTGGACGCGCTGGTCGGCAAGCTGAAGAACGAGGCCAAGGTCATCTGAACGCGCCCCGACGCCGGAATTTGCAGAGCGGGAAAAGGAGAAGGTCATGACGGATGTGCTTGTGGTCGCGGAGCTGATGGATGGCGGCCTGCGCAAGACCACGCTCAGCGCGATCAGCGCTGCGCGCACCATCGCGCAGGGCACCGGGGGCGCGTTCGACGTGCTCGCGATCGGCGAAGGCGCGAAGAAAGCGGCCCAAGAGGCGGCCGGCTTCGGCGCGCGCAAGGTGCTCGCGACCGAGGTGTCGGGCGGCTATCGGGCCGAGGCGTACGCGGCGACCGTCGCGCAGGCAGGCAAGGGCTACGGCGTAGTGCTGGCGACGGCCAGCACGTATGGCAAGGATCTGCTGCCGCGCGTGGCCGGCAAGCTCAACGCGGGCATCGCCAGCGACATCTCGAAGGTGAACGTCGAGGGCGGCAAGATCACGTACAAGCGCCCCGTCTACGCGGGCAACGTGTTCGCGACCCTCGAAGTGACCACACCGATTCAGGTGGTGAGCGTGCGCCAGTCGGAGTTCGAAGCGGCGCAGGCGAGCGGCGGTGCTAGTCCCGTCGAAGAGCTCGCGGCAGCGGCGGATGCCGCCGCGGGCAAGGTGGAGTTCGTGAGCCTCGAGTCGGTGAAGAGCGAGCGCCCCGAGCTGACCGAAGCCAGCATCGTGGTGTCGGGCGGGCGCGCGCTCAAGTCCGCGGAGAACTTCAAGACCGTGCTCGAGCCGCTGGTCGACGCGTTCGGCGCGGCGATGGGCGCCTCGCGCGCGGCGTGCGACGCGGGGCTCGTGCCGAACGACTTGCAGGTCGGGCAGACCGGCAAGGTGGTCGCGCCGAAGCTGTACGTCGCCGTCGGCATCAGCGGCGCGATCCAGCACTTGGCGGGCATGAAGGGCTCGAAGGTGATCGTCGCCATCAACAAGGACAAAGAAGCGCCGATCGCGCAGGTGGCTGATTACTTCTTGGTCGGCGACCTGTTCAAGGTCGTGCCCGAGCTGACGACCGCCGTGAAAAAGGCGCGCAGCGCCTGAGCGCCCCCGTGCGGGCGGAGCCAGCCGCCAAGCGCGCCGGTTCCCGGCGCCGCGCTTTCCGGATTACCCTTCGAAAGGATGTTCGCAAAGCGCGGGCTCTCTTTTAGGGTACTCACCACGATGCGGCACGTGAGGCGAGCGGCGGCGCAGGGTGCACGGGCCGTGAGTTTTGCGCGCGCGGTTCTGATCGGCACCGCGCTGAGCGCAGCCTCCGGACAGGCACAGGAGCAGCTCGCGGGCAGCTATCGGCTCGAGTCGAACGAGCTGCAGGCGCAGGTGACGACCTGGGGCGAGGACTGCGGGCCGCGTCCTGAGAGCCGAAGCGATCCGGCCCACCCCGCCGTGGAGGTGCGTGTGCAGGGCGCGCAGCTGGCGCTCGCGTTGCCCGATCGTACCGTCCGCACAGACGGCTGCTGGAGCCCGAACCCGGGCGTGCGCGTCGCGAGCACCAGCGCGAGCCCGACGACGTGGAGCGTCGAGTGTCGCACCGCGGAAGGCGATCCGAAGCGCGAGCGCGGTTTGTACACGCTGAGCGCCCGAGCGAACGGCGCGCTCGAGTTGGTCGAGGAGAGCGAGTACGACTGGCAGCTGAAGGCTTCGCATTGCGTGGCCAAAGTGCGGATCGCGCAGCGGCTCGTACCGCAAGCGACCGCGAGCGCGACCACGCCAGAGCCGGTCGCGGAACGAGCGCCCAAGCCGAAATGCGTGCCCGGTCCGCTCGCGCGCCTGCGGCTGCGACCGCGGGAGGCGCAGATCGCACCGGGCGAGCGCGTGTGCTTTACGCTGCGCGGCTTCGACGCCGCAGGGTGCCCCGTCGAGCTCGATCAGAGCGAGCTGCGCTGGATACTCAACCCACCCGAAGGCGCGACCGGTACATTCGCGCGTGGCTGCTTCAAGGCCGCGGAACGCGCCGCCGAAGCCGAAGGCCGCTTCGAGCTCACCGTGAGCAGCGGGGACCTGCGCGAGCAGAGCCTGATCGCGGTGGCCTCCGTCGACCTCTCGGACATCACCGCGCGTC
>CAZYWR010000216.1:0-7359 GCA_964651185.1 uncultured Polyangiales bacterium | reverse complement strand
CGCCGCGCCGCGCCGGCCGCGAGCGGGGCGAACACAGTCTCATCACCGAGCCCGCTCGCGTCTGCGGTTATCGCCAGGGCTGGCGCGCGCGCGCAAGCGCATCAGAAGCGGCCGCGCAGCGAGAGCTGGAACGTATTCGCGGAGAAACCCGCGCCGTAATAGAGCTGTTGGCGCAGGCTGTTCCGCTCGGCCAATAGGCTGCGCCGCTCTTGCTTGATGGCACGGCGGCGCGGCAACCTGCGCACGAGGACGGCCGTGCCGATCAATCCGAGCGCCAGGCCGCCGGCCGCGAGGCCCGTCATCGCGCGGGCCGTCCTGCGCAGCGCGTGCTGGTCGTCGTGATCCACGTAGCCATCGCCATTGTAGTCGAGGTCGTCGTCGTAGCTGTAGAAGCTCCGGCCCTGGTGCATCTGCTTGGCGTCGTGGAACGCGGCGATCGCGCGCGACCCTGCGATCAGCGCGGCGCCGTAACCGAGCACCATCATGGTCACGGGGCCGCCAACGCTCGCCCGCTCTCGCCGGAGTTGGTAGAGGCGTAGGTCGACGCGCCGCAGCCGCTTGTAGACTTCTTCGCGGCGCGCGCGCTCTTGCGGCGACAACGCCACGATTGCGCCGCCGGGTGCCAGCGGTACGAGCGCGTAGTTCGGCGGAGGAGCCCACCATGGTGCGCCGGAAGGCGCATAACCGGGGGCTGCCCCAGGCGGCGGGAGCGGCGGATAAGTCGTCGGTGGCGGTGGCGGCAGAGCGGACGCGCTCGGCGCGAGCAGAGGCGAAGACGAGGGGGTGAACCCAGCCGGAGCGGAGGGGGACGCGGCCGGCGCTGCGGGTGTCTCGGCGGGGGGACTTGCCTCGGCCGGAGGCTGCGCGTCATTGGGCGCTTGCGCTGGAGCGACGGGCGCTGGCTCTGTTGGCGCAGGGGACGCGACTTCGGGCGGCGGCTCTGCGGGCGCCGCGCCTTCGCTCGGTGCCGCGGCTCCACCTTCCTCCGAAACGGCGGGCGGTGGATCGGCCGGCGCGTCGGCCTGCGCGCGGACCGAGAGGGGAAGCGCCAAGACCAGGATGACCAAGCCTCGCGTGCGCATACGGCGAGCACGCTACCACACTCGCCGGAGCGCTGCTCGAGCTCTCACCGCCCCACGTCGGAGCGCGCACCAGCGCGCTTTGCCCGCTCGCGCAAAAGCATCGACGTGGGAATAGAACGCGTCCGCTCGCGCTCAACGGCAGGCGAGCTCCAGCAGGTTCAGTGGGCTCGCCAACCAGGGCGAGAGCGTGCGGTGCGTCGCGGCGCCCAACAGCGTGAGCACGTTACCTCCGGACGCGGGGTACTCCGCTGTGTAAGCCGGATCGCTCAACGCCTCGGCGAGCGAAACATAACGAACGCCCGCGCGCTCGTACTTGCTGAGCAAGGCGTCGAGGTTCTGAGCGGTCGCCACGTTTGCATGCAACAGCAGCACTTGCGGGAGAGACGGCCGGCCGAGCCGGTGCGCCGCTGCGACCGACCAGGCGAGGTAAGCGCCGGCGTTTTCGAGGTAGCTACGCGAGAGGAGCGCGAGCGCGTGGCTATCGCCGCGGCGCATGCAGCGCGCGTAGGGGTCGGCCCAGGCCCAATCGCTGAAGTCGAGCGCGACGCGTACCGAGGTGTAGCCGTACTCTGCCAGCGTGCGCGTCAGGAGCTTGCGGTCTTCGCTCGTGCGCCCCTCTTCTAGGTATGGATAGCGGAAGTAGCGCGGAGCGCGACCGCTCCACGTCGCGACCTCCTTCATGATCGGATCCATCTGAGCCAAGTCGTCCAAGAACTGCGGCACGCTGACCTGGTCCAGCGGGCGATGCCAGTAAGTGTGGTTACCGAGCTCGTAGCCGGCTTGGAGCCATATTTCGAGCACCGCGCGGCTGTCCGGCGAACCGACGACGCGCTCCCCGATGACGAAGCCCGTCGCGTTCGCGACGCCGTGCCCGCGCAGCGCAGACACGAGCTCAGTCATGAGCCGTACGTGGGTGTAGCCGTCAGGGAGCGCCGCACTCCCGGGCATATCGTCGATGGTAATGGCGAGGCGAATCTCCCCGGAGCCCCGCGGCCTGGGCGAAACCGGCTCCTCATCAGCCGCCGCGCGCTCGGTCGACAACTCGCGTACGAACAGACCCACGCAACAGAAGAGCACGATCGCGGCCCACCCGCGAAGAACCCGAGAGCGTTCGACCGGCATAGCGGACTGTAGCGCGTCGACTGCTGACCTGTCTGCAAAGTGACTGCAGACGGCTCACGAAAGGTTTCGAGGAAGCGCACGCAGGAGGCCTTGCGGCGGCGGACATCCCCTACTTCGGGTTCGCGGCGCGCTGCGGAGGCGTGCGTGTGCAGAGCGCGATCGTGGCGCAGCCCGCCGCGCAGGATTGGCTGGGTGGACGCCGAGGCTGCGAACGTCGTTCTGCGTCTGGCGCGGGCCGATTCACGCCGGAAACAGTCGCGCGCGACCGTTCTTTGCGAACTCTGCGCGCAGGGCCGTGACGTCCTGCGGCAGCATGCGCCGAAAGCGCTCGCTGCCACGCTCGCGCATGTAGAGGGTCGCGCGCGGGCTGGAGAGGTCGAAATGGCGGCGCTTGAGCTCGCGCACGAGCACCTTTTGCGTGGGCGACACGGGAAGCTCGTCCATGAGCCACAGATAATCAGGCATCCATTTGGGATCCATGCCGCCCGCGCGCTGCTGCTCGACCAGCCACGCGAACGCCTCCTTCGCGTCGAAGGTCGCGCCCTCCTGCAGCTCGAGGGCGACCGCGACTCGCTCGTCCGCCACGGGCGCCGGGACGCCGTACGCGACTGCGCTCGCAACGCCCGGCAAGGCGCGCGCATATTGCGCCACCGACTCCGCGGAGAAATTCTCGCCGTCTTTACGGATCCAATCTTCGGTGCGCCCGTCGAAGTACAGATAGCGGCGGCCGTCGATCACGGCGATGTGGCCGAGATCGCCCGAATGGAAGTGGCCTCCGCGGTATTTGTGCCCGGTGGCTTCCTCATTGCCCCAGTAGCCATCGAAGTGGAGATTGTCGCGCGGTGTGCGCGCGCAGATCTCTCCCACCGCAGCTCGGTAGTTGGTGATGTGACCTGAGGCATCCAGGGTCGCGGGCACACATTCCTCGTCCCGCTCGTTCAGGATCACGACATTGCGCGGCGCTCTGCCTACGCTGTCGGGCGGATCTGTAGGCCGGAGCGCCGTCGTGATCACGGCCTCGGTGGAGCCGTAGAGCTCGTACACGTGTTGCATCCCGAAGCAGCGCGCGAGCGCCTGACGATCGCGGGCCGTCGCCCCGTTGCCGTGGGCGATGCGCAGGCGGCTTCGCGGGTCTTTCGCGAGGACCGCCCGGGCGGCATCCAGCGATCCATACTTCTTTTCGAGCGCGCTCAGGATGTAGTGGACCGGTTGACCCACGTAGTTCAGATACGTGACGCCGTAGCGCAACGCGTCCTGTTCGAACGCGCGCGCGCTGAAGTGCGGCGCGAGCACGAAGCTGCCGCCGACCAAGAGCAGCGGCATGACGCCGAGCAGCCAGGCGTTGGAGTGGAAGAGCGGCATCGCCAGGTAGCCGCGATCGGTCGGGCGTAGTCCAAGGCGCGCCGCGGTGAGCCAGGCGGCGCCCCAGAGCTTCAGGTGCGAGCAGCCGATCGCCTTGGGCAGGCCGGACGTCCCCGACGTGTAAAGCACGAGCAGGGGGGCGGCCGCATCGGTTCGGGTTCGATCGCGTACCCTCGCGGCGCCTGCCAGTGCTTCTTCGAGGGTCTCCATACCTACCGGCGCGCGCTCGGCGTCGAGCAGCAGTCGAACGTGGCCGAGCCCGGGCCGGCCGGAGATCGCCCGCTGCACCTGCGCGAGCTCTGCGGGACTGGTGATCAGCAGCTTCACCGCGCTCTGCTCGAGCACGCCCGCGAGCACGTCGCCGCGAAAGCCCGTGTTCAGAGCGAACACCAGATCGCCTGCGAGCGCCGCCCCGAAAACCGCGAATAGAAAGGTGGGGGCGTTCTCTTGGTAGATGCCGATGTGCAACGCGCTGTCCGCTTCGAGTTCGCCGCGCGCACGGCAGCCGCGCCGGATCGCGCGAAAAAGCTGCGCATAGCGCTGCGCTTGCCGATACACCGCTGCGTACGTCAGCACGCGTCCTCGCCAAATCACGAAGGGGCGCCGCCGCGCGGCGGGCATCAGCGCCCAGGCGCGCAGCAGGTGACCCACGTGCGCAGGGCGTAACGCCTTGCGGACGAGCACGGCCCAGGACAGGGGCGCGCTGGCGGCATCGCGAGCCGGGGGAGGAGTGGAGAGCATGAGGGTCCGATCGCTCGTTGCGTCACATCCCACGCGAGCACAGACCGTGCCGTGCTGCGCGTAGCCGGCGCTGCCGCGCACGGAGCGATCGACGGCTGCGCTCAGCTCTTGAGCTCGACGCGCATGCGGATCGGGCTACCCGGTCGCAAGGTGAGGCGGGCGTCGATGCCGGGATCGGCGAAGCGGCGGCCGCCATCGGGCGCGCTGAAGCGGAAGTGCTGGAGCAGCATCGCCACCATGAGCGCCGCCTCGTTGATCGCGTAGTTCTTGCCGATGCAGAAGAAGATGCCGCCGCCGAAGGGAAAGAACGGCATCTCGTTCTTGCGGTTGCTCGGCGCTTCGGGCGACTCGCGCGCAAAGCGCTCCGGGCGAAAGGCCTCGGGCTCCTCCCACACGCGCGGATCCTGGTGGGTGATGTACTGGCTCGCCACGGCCCAGGCGCCCTTCGGAATGGGATAGCCGCCGAGCTCCGTGTCGGCGGTGACGTAGCGATAGTTGACGTAGCCCGGCGAGCGCAGCCGCAAGGTCTCCTGGATGGTGTGGAGCAGATAGGGCAGCGTCCGCAGATCTTGCACGCTCGGCGCGCGCGTCCCGAGCACGCGCTCGATCTCGGCGCAGAGCTTCGCTTCGACCCGGGGATTCTGGACCAGGTAATAAACGGCGTAGGTCATCAGCACGATCGTCGTCTCCGACCCGCCGACCAGGTTGGCGATCGTCTCGTCGAGCACGCGCTCGGCGTCCATCTTCCCGTGAGCGTCGGTGTAGGTCCGGATGATGTCGCCCATCATCGTGTCTCGGTCGCGGTCGAGCGCGAGCCGCGGCTTGAGGTATCGGCGCAGCACGCGCAGATTCCGGCTCAGCTCGCGGTTTTCGGCCGTCGGCACCCAGCGCGGCAGGACCAGCAGCGCGAACGAATTGCGGCGCACGTAGCTGAAGACGTCGCTCAGGGCCATGTAGACTTCGCGCGGATAGTCTGCGACCGTGCCGCCGAGGAAGCTGATGAACACGGCGAGCGACGCGATGCCGAGCATCTCGTCGAATAGGTCCACCGTCTGGCCCGCGCGTGCCTTCTCGCTGAGGCGCGGAACGGCGTGCTTCTTCAGCACCTCGACGACGACGTCCCCGTAATGCTCGAGGTGCTCGTTCGAGAAGTAGCTCGCGGTTCGTTTGCGGACTGCCGGCCACTCGTGATCCGGCACGGTGATGATGTTCTGGCCGAGCGCCACGCGAAACGCGCGCAGGTGCTTCACGTTGCGCGTGAAGATCTGGTGGTTGCTGAGCATCTCCTTGATCTGCTCGGGATGAGTGATGAGATACATCGGTTGTCCGAGCAGACTGAACGGGACGGGCGTCATCTCAGGTCCGGAGAACTCCCGATCGAGAGCGCGTAAGTATGACAGCAGGTCCGTACGCACCGCATGTAAGGCGCGCAGCGCCGAGCGGCGACCTGTCGGGCCAGACATGGGTTTGAGCGTCGAGACGTGCGGCGTTTCGAGCGCCTGGGCGGACGATTTCATCTTCGCTCCTTACTGTCTTCGCCTCGTTCTAAACGCGAGCGCGCGCGCTTGTCCAGAGCGGCCTGACTGGGTCAGGCGGGCATGGGACCTCAAACGGGGGGTGTAAGGGCGCGTCTTACGCGCTCAGGGGCGCTGAAAACGCGCGTGTTTCTCGACCATCGAGAGCAAGTCCGCCATGCGGTAGGGCTTGCTGAGGTATGCCGTCATACCCGAACCGCGCCCGCGCTCTTGGATGGTGTCCAGCGTGTGCGCGCTGAGGCCGATGATGGGTAGATCGGGGGCGAGCTCGCGGATCCGGCGCGCGGCGCTGAAGCCGTCCATGACCGGCATCTCGATGTCGCACAGGACCAGGTCGAACGCATCGGCCCCGCGCTGCCCGATCTGCGCGAGCGCATCAGCGCCGTTTTCGGTGCACACCAGCGACACGGCCTCATTCGCGAGCATGTCGGACAGCACCAGGCGATTCATCGCGTCGTCTTCGGCCAGGAGCACGCGCACGCCCGCGAGCCGGCCGGCGGCGGGCTGAAGCGGCCGCGCGTCGCGCGCGGGAGGGGGCGCCTCGCCAGCCGCGAGCAACGTGAGCGGTGTGGCCGGCCCGTCGAGCACCAGCACGCCCAAGCCCGCCCATTCGGACGCCGCCTCCGAGGCGATGTCCGCCGAGCTCAGAGCGATGGCTACGGCGCGCGCGCCCTGCGCCAGGCACGCGCGCAGCTGGCGATGCACGAGCCGCGGCGGCTGCTCGGCTCGCGCGATCAACAGCGCGTCGGCCGGGAGCGGCTGATCCGCGGACAGCTGCGCCACCGTACAGCCGCGCGCGCAGCCCGGCGGCGAGGGCTTCGCAGGATCGCCCCTCGCCGCCGAGCATGGCGACGCGCGCGAGCGGCGCGAAGCTCGCCGCTTCAGGTTCGGGACAGGGGAGGCTAAGAGTGACGGTCGTGCCTTGGTGCGGCGTGCTGGCGAGCTCGATACGTCCGCCCATGAGCTCGATCAAATCCTTGCAGATCGAGAGACCGAGGCCGCTTCCGCCCGCCGCGCTCGATCGCGGCGCCTGGAGCTGTCGGAACGGGACGAACAGCTCGGCCTGCGCGGCCGGCGAGATGCCGCAGCCGGTGTCGCCGACGGCGATCACCAGCTGCTTCTCGGCGCACGACAGCGAGAGGGAAACCTCGCCGCGATCGGTGAATTTGACGGCGTTCGAGAGCAGGTTGATCAGCACCTGCGCGATGCGCACAGGGTCACCCAAGAACGCGCGCGGCACATCGGCAGCTTCCTCCACGCGCAGCGCGAGCCCCTTGCTCCGCGCCTGCGCGCGCAGCATCCCGAGCGAAGAGACGATCAGGGCCGGCACATCGACCCGCTCGCGCGCGAGCTCGAGCCTGCCCGCAGCCAGGTTGGACAGGTCGAGGGTGTTGTTGATCAGCGCGAGCAGGTGGGTTCCCGCCTGGCGGATGCGCGCGAAGCGACTGAGCGCGCGCGCCTCCGAGCTGCTCTGCTCGCCGGCCTCGGCCAAGCCGAGCACGGCCGTGAGCGGCGTG
>CAZYWR010000215.1:0-11612 GCA_964651185.1 uncultured Polyangiales bacterium | reverse complement strand
GCGCCGAGCGTGACGCTGACGAAGACGAGCGCTGGCGTGCTGACGCCCACGGTGCGAGCGTTCTGCAACGGCTTCGAAGCGGAGGATCTCGACCCGGTCCGCCGCGCCTGCACGCAGAACTCGAACGCCTCGAACGATCCTGAGTCGGTGTGTGCGCCCATTCCGTTCAAGAGCCGCAACACGCCCTTCGGCACCGACGGCAGCCCGACGGGCGCGGCGGGTTCTACGGCGCCCACGGCGCCCGGGGCCAGCGATCAGTCTGACCTCGGTCTGGTGCTCCCGGTCTCGCCTGCGAACAAGGCGCCAGACACGGTCAAGTACGACAACACGTTCTGCACCACGTCGCCGATCGGCGGCTCGTTCAAGTATGCGCCCATGCCCTCTGCTTTGGCTGCGAACGCGCAGCTCTGCCCCGACGGCACCAAGCGTGTCGGCGGTCAGTGCCGCTGGCCAGTCTATCCCTCGAGCGCGGGCGCGAATGCAGGCCACTTCAACTGCAAGGCGCGCCGCACCAACCGCCCCGGCAGCATCACCTGGGGCAACTTCGACGCGCGCTTCTACAACATCGTGCCGCGTGATCCGATCACCGGCGCGCTCGTGCTCGACAACCCGTACGCGCAGGCTGCGAGCGGTTCGCAGGGCCTCGTGGATCCGCGCTGGTCGGGCGCCGGCGCTTACCGCATTCACGTGACGGCTGCCCAGCCGGCGCAGGTGGGCACCTATACGGGCACGCATCCGACCTGCCTCGAGCCCGACGCGACCCGTCAGATCGGCTGCTTGGTGCAGTCGGACCCATGCAGCATCGGCTTCGCCGGCCTCGAGGCCAGCGACACCAACTCGAACGCGGCCGAGACGGCCATCGCCGGCACCAACCGCGCGCTCGCGCTGCGCGCGATCACGGCAGGGACGACCACCGTCGTCCCCTCGACCACGACCATTCAGGACTTGGTCGACTCCGCCAACTACTGCGCGCGCTACCCGATCGCTCGTATCCTGTGGCTCAGCGCGGCCAAGGGCTTCGGCGGCTTCCCCGGCGCGATGGCGAACATCACCAACGGCCAGAGCGAAAACACGTTCTCGCAGTGCTACACGACGCGTTCGACCGTGGATCCGATCCTCCTCAACCACGGCTTCATCACGCTTCCGGCGGGTTATCCCGAGGCGAGCCGCGTGCGCGGTTGCCCTCCATAACCTCTGAGCTCGGTCTCCGTGCTTCGCGCCTCAAGCGCGCGGCGATGATCGTATGAAGAAGCCGGAGCGGTGATGCGCTCCGGCTTCTTCGTTTCTGGCGCGCTCCGACAATGGTACGAACGATTCGCTTCCCCGTAACCGAGGCCGATTAGATCCGGTGCGCGCTGTCCGCACAGGCACGCGGCAGCGGAAGGAAGCCGAACATGAAGAGGAGCTTGCCCATCGCAGCGCTTCTGCTCATCGGAGCGAACAGCGCGCGCGCGAACCCAGATCCCACGCCCCCCACGGATCTAGCCGGTTCGGACACGATGCGAGAGATCACCATCGACCTTATTGACGCATGCACCATCGGAGGTCCGAACCTCGGCGCATCTTTGAACTACATCGGCGGTGGCTCCGGTACGGGAGGGCAGGGCATGAGCCCCGCCTTGAATGGACCGAACGGCAATCAACAGATCGCGCCTCAGTCGCGATTCCTCAGCTCGACCGAGTGCAACGCAGTGGGTCCCAATCAGGGCCAAGGCATTCAGATCGGCCTCGATGGCATCGCCGTCTACCACGACGACACCGAGCTGAGCGAGTGCCGCGTGCTGCGTTACGCGGGCTGCATGCCGATCCAGGATCTGAATAACGCGGCCACGCTCGGCTACGGCAGCGGCGTGTCCGGCATCGACGACGGCACGGGCGCGGGCGGCGTACTCGGGCCAAACGGCAACGCTGCCATACCGCTGGTCAATGGTCAGTACTGCTTCACGCACTGGGCCGACGTGCTGCGCATCATCTATACGGGGCAGCACGCGCACCTGAACGACAGCAGCGAGGCCGCTGCTTGCGTCGCGGGCGCGCCGCCCTCCGCAGCCGTCTCCACGCGCCGTTGCAACAGCGACGTGCGCCGCACCTTGGTCGAGACCTGGGCGAACATGTTCGATACGCAGGGCGATGATGGCGCGGGCGGCTGCGCCGACATCTATTGCAATCGTCTGCAGCACGCTTGGCGCCGCGACGATTTGTCGGGCACGACGGACACGTTTTTGAGCCTGATCGGCGCGCCCGCGCTGGGCGCGTCGTTCAACGTGCGCAGCTTCTGCAACGGTCTAGAGAGCGAAGACCTCGATCCGATCCGGCGTCCGTGCACCACCAACTCGAACGCGTCGCTCGACCCGGTGTCGGTCTGCGCCCCGATTCCGTTCGCCAACCGTAAGGCGCCGTTCGGTTCGGATGGCAGCCCCGACGCGACGGCCGGCAGCGCCGCGCCGGCTGCGCCCGCGGCGAACGCCGTGAGCGATTTGGGTTTGGTCTTGGCCGTATCGCTTCCGCAGCGCCTGGACGTGCAGTACGACAACAACTTCTGTACGACCTCACCGATCGGCGGCTCGTTCAAGTATGCGCCCATGCCGTCGGCGCTCGCCCTCAATGCGCAGATCTGTCCCGACGGAAATAAGCGCGTGAGCGGCCAGTGCCGTTATCCGGTTTACGCCAGCGGCGCGAGCGCCGGCCGCTTCAACTGCAAGGCGCGCCGTACGAACCGCCCGGGCGGCATCATTTGGGCGAACTTCGATGCGCGCGCATACAACCTGGTGCCGCGCGATCCGGTCACGGGCGCCATCATTCAGACCAATTCGAACTCGATCTTGGATCCGCGTTGGTCGGGCGGCGGCAACTACCGCATCCACACCACGGCCCCCGTGCCGTCGCAGACGGGCCTCGCTTACGGCTCGACGCATCCGACCTGCGCGCAGCCCGACGCGACGACCCAGATCGGGTGTCTGGTGCAGGCCGACCCATGCACGATCGGCTATGCCGGCCTCGAGGGTGAAGATCAGGATGTCACGCCGGATGAGGAGGCGGTTGCGGGCACCAACTTGCCATGGTTCCTGCGTACCGCGCTCGATCTCAACACGAGCGAGACGGACTCCGGCGACGACGTGGAGCTCGAGCCGCGCGTGACCACCATTCAGCGGCTGACCGAAGTGACGGGCACGGCTTGCGAGAGCGGCACCGGCAACTACGACATCCGCTATCCACTTGCCCGCATTCTCTGGCTCGACTCCTCCAAGGGTTTTGGCGGCTTCCCAGGGACGATGCCCAACATCACCAACGTGGTGGACTCGAACGATGCAGACTCCACGCCCGACCTGCTGACGCGCGAGAACGACTTCGCGCGCTGCTACACGACGCGCTCGATCATGGATCCGATCCTGGAAGCGCACGGGTTCATTTCGCTGCCGTCTGCGAGCGTGTATCCGGATTCGAGCCGCCTGCATCAGTGCCCGTGACGCGAAGCAGGGCGCGCTGACATGACGATGTTACTTGCGCCGGCGTGAGTCGTCCCTATATCGACCGCGCCGGCGACCATCCAGTTCAAGAGAAGGGATGCCCGGTCACCGTCGAACCATCGGCGGAGGATCCACCGCTGAGGAGCCGTCATGCGCCGGAGTTGGCCTCGCTACGCGTCTCGAATGGTTGGCTTCGCGCTGTTGACTGCGTGTGGAGACGACGCTTCTACCCAACAGACCTCGCCTGTGGCCGCCGGCACCGAGCCGGACGGAGCAATCATCTACAGCTACAGCGCGCCGGAGACAGGCGTAGGCGGCGGCACGGGCCCCGGCTTGCTCGACGCCGGGAGCCTTCCTTCGGGCAATTCCGTCCCCAATGCGCCAAGCGGCGATGCGAGCTTGAATGACACCGACATGGACTGGCAATCGTACGACGACTCGGACGACAGTCCGCTGCCGCCGTTCGGGGTCGTGGCGCCGGATCCGAGCTTGGGGTTGACCTGCCACGATTTGCAGGTGAACGGCGGGCTCGTGACGCCGGAGGTCGTGACCACACCCTGGGATCCACCTGCCGGCGGCACGCTCATGACCGGTCTGTATCACCTGAAGGCCGAGCAGCGCTTCATTCCATCCGGCGCGAGCGAGGACGACGCCCAGTCCTGCGGCGAATTCTGGGGAGTGTACCGTGAGAGCTTGAGGATCACGGACAGCGAGTGGCAAAGGGTCGTGCGGTTCGAAGACCTTACGCGTGGCCGTCAGACGTTCACGTATCACGTCGATGGGAACACGATCGCGCGAACGCAGACGTGCCCTGCGCCGATGGCGGGCGAGATGCCCTATAGCCCCGTCACGCCTTACACGGTTTCGGGCAACGACTTGCTCGTCTTCGATTCGGTCACTGATCCAGCTTTGCCCGGCAATCCGACGGTGTGCGAGTACTTGTACAAGTACGAGCGCCAGCCGTGAAGATCATGAACGGCCTGAGTCATGCCGACTTGGGCTTGTTTCCTAAGCGTCACATTGGGCCACGGATCTCATGGTACGCAGTGACCCGATGCAGCGGCTCCGGCGCGGCTCGAACGCGGTGTACCAGAGGCGAGCGCTCGCGGCGTCCCGCGCGCGCGCCGAGGCCCGCCGATGGACGTGCTTCGGCAGCTTCGCCTGCGTACTGCTCGCATGGCTGGGCGCGTGCGGCGACGAGGCAAAGGTGGCGGACCTCGTCGAACCCGCTTACGCGGATCCCTGTAAGTATGTAGATTGTGCCGGCTACGGCGTGTGCATGCCGGACGATGCGGGCGCGCCTACGTGCCTGTGTGAACTCGGGCGCGTGGGCGACCGCTGTCAAAGCTGCGCGAGCGGATATCATCTCGCGGCGAACGGCGAGTGTTTGCCTGACCAGTACTGTCGCCAGCAGTCGGTCGATCCGTGCGGAGCACACGGCACGTGCAACGACGATGGCGGCGCGCTCAGCTGTCAGTGCGACCGCGGATACGACGGCGCACGTTGCGAGCTATGCGCCTCCGGGTACGCGCGCAACGACGCCGGGGATTGCCTCCAGCTCGTGATCACGAACGGCGGACAAACGCAGTCCGTCGGAGACGCTTGCACTGCTACCAGCTGCTCCGGGCACGGTGAGTGTCGCGACATGGATGGCAGCACCACATGCAAGTGCGCGGCCGGCTACGATGGCGCTCGCTGCGATCTATGCGCGCCGGGTTACGCGCTGAGCGGTGACAGCTGCGTCGCGACATACGCGTGCGGAGCGGGTTCGTGTGGGGAGTGTCAGGGGTTCGACGGCGCGGCGGGCTTTCCCAATACGACCGACAGCTGCGTCTCGCAGAGCTCGCTCACGCTCGACGACGCCAAGTTCTCGAGCCTCGGCGGGAACGGCAGCGTGTGGCTATGTGGCGCGAGCTCGATTTACGGCATCATGAGCCAGCATCTTGCGCTCGTCGCTGGGCCCTCGCAGCCCGCGCGCATCTCGTTCGCCGCGCCTGTCATCAGCCTCAGCTTTGGCTTCGCTGCGCGCTCCTTCGCCGCGTCGCAAGGCTTGGCGCTCGAGGTCGCCGGCGACGACCACGTGATCGGATCGATCATGCAGGACGCAAGCAAGGTGGGGAGCTGGTCGCACCACTTCGACGCGCCGATCGCCGTGCTCTCACTGCGGAGCCTCGGCCAGAACAACCAAGAAATCGCGCTCGACGACCTGGTGTTTGAACCTGCCATGTGCAAGTAGGGCCGGCTCAGCGCGGCAGGTGCCGGGGTGGCTGGGGAGAGACGGAAGATGCGGAATTCACGGCGGCAGCGTCTAATCTCCCACGGGCCGGCGCTCCCCGTCTGTTTGACCTTGATGCTCGGCGCCGGCTGCCACGATTCGCTCGGCGACTGTGATCCCAACGCCGCCAAGGAGCTCGTCTACAGCCGCTCCGGTCTGGTCGCGACCAAAGGCCAGGCGTTGATGAACGACTCCTGCGGGCAGGGCGCCTTCTGCCATTCGTCCGCCGCCCAAGGAGACGCACGCAGCGGTGCACCCGCCGGCATGGACTTCGACGTCCTGCCGAAGCCGACCGCGCTCGGGAAGATCGTCTCCATGCGCGAGAAGATCTGGGACCAAGTGCACAGCGGGGGTATGCCGCCGAAGGGCTACGAGGTGGGCGACGGCGATTGGTCATTCGACGTGGAGCGGCGCCCGGAGTCGCCGAAGTTGCCGCCGCTCTCCACCGACGACGGGAAGGCGGCGTTACGGAATTGGCTCGCCTGCGGCGCGCCCAGCGTGGCCGACACGACCGTCCCGTCCTGGGCGAAGCCCGCGCTTGTTCGTGCAGACGAATCGGCGCAAACGTGGACTTCCCTCCATGACGATCTGCGCGGCAGCTGCGTGAGTCAGGGCTGTCACGATGGCTTGCCCGACGACGCGTCAGTACCAGGTGCGCTGCCCGTACCGTTACTGGCCGAAGAGTGTGTGGTCTATCGCTGGCTGCTGTTCAACCGCGACCAATGTGGAGAGCGTATCGTGGTCGGTGGTGATCCAGCTTCCTCCGCCCTGGTCGCCAGACTCGAGCAAGAAAACCCGGCGTGCGGCACGCGCATGCCACCGCCGCCTGCTCCGAAGGAGGACGGCGGCCTGGCGGGCCGAGTCCGAGCCTGGGTCAGCGCAGGCGCGCTCGCCCCGCAATGCGGCGACTGGTCGGAGCGCGCGCCACGCGCGGCAGGACTCGACGCAGGCATGCGTACACCGAGCATGGCGCCAAGCTGGAAGGACCTCTATGCGAGCGTGCTCGCTCCGCGCTGCGCCACGGCCGGTTGTCACGACGCAAAGAGCGCGGCGAGCGCCGGCAATCTGGACCTCTCGGACGTGTGCCGCTCGCTCATCGCTCTGCTCAACGAGAAGGGACCATGCGGACAGGTACGCGTGATCCTGGGCGACCCGACATCACTCCTCGTGCGCAAGGTCGAGAGCGGCACGCCTAGCTGTGGCACATTGATGCCACCGCCGAGCGGGGGGCTTCCCGCCGATCAGGTTCAAATGATCCGCGACTGGGTGGCCGGCTCGGGCAGCGCGCCCGAATGTCCGTAGCGCGTGACACGTGATGCCGCGGGGTCGCGCCGAGGCCTGATCCGCTAAAGCGAAGAGCGCTCTAATTCGAAGGCACGTCCATGGGTGCATTCGGACAAAGCGTGGCTGTGTTGTCTTCCGCCGCGTTGCAGGCGGACGACGAATCCTGCTCGGCACAGGGGACGTTGGCGTAGCATTCGTATAGGTCGAGCTCGGCGTCTCCACACGGCTGGCCGTCAGTCGCCATATCTTCCTTCGTGAAGCCCACCAGCTGCATCGCGCAAGCGCTCTGCGTACCGAACTGCTGCGCAGCGATCATTTCGGGATCGCAGGTGAAGATCAGCTTGCAGAACGCGCCGGCCACGGCTTCCATTCGTCGATCGCTGACGTCGATCATACCGGTGCCGCCGTCGGCCGCGCTCGCCCCGAACATGTCGGTGCTCTGTAAGCCGCCGGAAGCGCCGGCTCCGTCACCGCCACCGCACGCTGGCCCCACGAGTATAAGGCTCGCAAGAGTCAGACCCGAAAATCTTCGTTCAGCCTTCATGACCGACGTACCATGCACGGGTCCGTCGTCATTCAGGTAACGCGCGCATGACATCTTTCAGTCGGCACGTTGACAACCCGCACCGGCTTCGACTCAAAGCGCGCTTTTACAGGGTACCGGGCCGAAGAGGGCGACTTACTGTCGCCTTCCGCGAGTTCGCCGGAGACCGGGTCGTGCGCTCGCACGTCGAGCAGACCGCGGCCTCGCGCGCGTCGCCTCTGCGCAGGAAGCGAGCATCTCAGTTGGGGTGGGCGGACGCTGCGAGGCGCTGCCGTGTCACGAAGGCGTCAATTATCCGCGAGACAAGCGATCTGAATGCAGGCGAACCCTGGTGGAGCGCATATCCCGCAGCTGGCGTTGCAGCAGTATTGACCGGTGGGACAGACATTCGAGCCGCAGGGGACGCCGCTCGGAGCATCAGGCACGCACGCGCAGACGCCCGGCGAGCCGTCCCAGTGCGTGCCGCGGACGCACAGCAGATTGTTGGGCCCGCACACGCACATGCCGCCGCAGTCCGCGCCCCCGGCGTTGGGATCGCAGCCGTCGCTCGGGTCGTCTACGCAACGACCTGCGCCCGGACAGGGAACGCCCGCGATCCCACCGCAAAATACCTTGCTCGCGTCCGGGACGCAGGCGCCCGCGTCGCAATGCGTGCCGGCTGCACAGCGCACGGCCGCGCACGGATCGACAGTACAGGACGGCGCGGGCGCTGCACACTGGCCGTCCGCTTGGCAGTACTTGACGATGTCCGTCTCGATGCAGCTCGGATCTTTGGGATCGCACAGTCTGCACTCTTCGCCGCAGGCCTTGCCAGCACAGGGATCATAGGTCGGCGGACAGTGCGGTAAGCTGTAGACACATTGATGGTGTTCGCACCGCACCTCGGGACAGGCGACGCCGCCATTCTTACATTCCCGACATGGGGCGCCCGGCGCGGGGCAATCCGCATCTTTACGGCAGATCCGCAGGGAGAGTTCTTCGGCTTGCTCGGCGGGCGAATCGGTTTGCGGCGGCGGCGCTTCTTCCGCCGCGCAACCTGCGACCGCGATCGAGACAGCATAGAACAGCAATCTCACGAAGATATGGTTGAACGTTCGCTGCATGGCGCTCCTCCTTCCACGGTGACGATCTTGCATGGCGCGCTCCGTTTTCGGGCGCGCCGCATTCTCTCGTCACTTGGACGACGTTTTCCATACGTTTGCGCGACGGCAACCTGCCTGCCGCGCGCGCAGGTACCGTGCGAGCGGTCGCGTGCGACCTACGTTCGGCGGTTTATCTGCTGGAAGCGCTCGTCCAGCTCGGCGCGTGACGCGGTCAGCATGCTCTCCGTCATACCATCTTCGATCTCGAAGCGATCGCGCTCGAGCCCGCCCATCACGGCGGCCACGCTCATCGGGTTGCAGGATAACCGACGGTCTGTGCAAAGAGCGCGCGCTGGTCGGCGCGCAAGTGGAGCTTCTCTGCGAGCGCGAGCTTGTCGCAGTTGTGAAACCAGCACGCGAGCCCTTCGGAGGCCGCGTACAGGTACACGTTGGCGGCGATGATGCCGGTGTCGACGAAGTAGTATGATTTCTGAACTTCGGGATCGTGCAGACCAGGCTCTTCGAAGCCGGACGTGTGTTCCAGCTTGTGCATGTCCACCGCGAACACGAGCTGCACCGGTGCGTCGGGAGATGGGTTCGGCTGCCGCGGTCCCAGCGCGAATGTCCGGAGATCCGCGCCAGTGATCGGCAGCAGCTCATGCCGGTCGGCAGCGAACTCGTACGCGCCCTCCTCGAGCAGAACGTAGACGTCGATCTCTTGCGAATTGCTCGCCGACGCCGCGGTGCTGCCGAGCCCGCCGAACGGTCCGGGACGCCGATTCACGCCGCGCGCGGCGAACAGGAGGTTGGACAAAAGCTGCACGTCGAGCTTCGTGCTCGCGATCTCGCGCACCGTGGCGCGCAAACGCAGCGCGTCCGCGAAAAGTGTGCGCGAGAAGCGGGGCTCCGGAAGCCGGATCGCGGCCTGTTCCCGCGTGTGCGTCGATACATCAGCGTGGTCCATGATCCCCATTTTGCAAGAACGGATCCATGGCTACGCCAGCGCTTCGGCATCGCTTTGCGTCGATTCGGAGCCGAATTGGTGATCGATTCGAGCCCCGTCTACGATCAGGCTCGCGCGATCGAAGCGAGGATGGTGTTGGCGACGAGCTCGGGGTCGTCGAGCATGGGAACGTGGCCCACGCCTTCGAGCACGAGGTAGTGTGCGCTGGGTACGAGGGCGCGCGCGCGCGGGCCGTACACGTCGACGGGGAAGATGCGATCGTAGCGGGCCCAGGCGATCGTGATCGGGCACGCTGCCTGCAGCGGGCCGAGCTGCTCGGTCGTGGCGAGGATGTCGTCGCTCACCGTGCAGCCGAGCAAATCGTCGATCAGCTCGAGCATCTCGCGCACCGTCACGCGCTCGCCGTGGCGCGCGTTGTCGCGCAGCGCCTCGCGCCGCACCCATGGGAGTCGCGCGAGCAGCGGCATGAGCGGGCGTGTGGCGCGCGCTCGCTGCACGATCCGGCGAAGCTTGTCGCTGGCGTAAGGATCGCTGTGCTCCCAGATACCGGCCGGCGAGAGCGCGCATACGCTGCGCGCGCGCCCTCGCCGTGCGAGCTCGAGCGCGACCCATCCGCCCAGCGAGTTGCCGGCGAGGTGCACCTGATCAAAGCCGAGCTCGTCCAGGCAACGCTCGGCGTCGTCCACCACGTGCGCGATGCGGACCGGTCGAAGCGCGGCGTTGACACCGCCCCGATGACCGAGCGCGTTGATGGCGATCACGTCGTGATGCTCCGACAGCTGCGGCACCACTCGCTTCCACATCGCCGCGGAGCCCGTCACGCCATGCAGCAGGAGTAACGGCTCTCCGTGCCCGCTCCGTAGGAGCGACCGCGGCTCGTGTGCGGACGTGGCGTGGTACGCGGGCGTGTCCCCCGCGGCGGGGTCTTCGGTCTCAACCGTCGCGCTGCTCATCGACTCGGATCTCTCGTGCGGCTTGGAAGGAGATCAGCCACGCGGAGTGAGCCTTCGACGAAGGCACGGTACGATCCACCGCTGTGGCTGTGATTCGACAGTAAGTAGCAGCGAAGAAGGGAAGGCTAAGATCACGACGTTAATTCGCAATTTTGGCAGACGAAACCAGCGGCGTGTCGCGGCAGGATATCCTATTTCGTAAGCAAAGCAACTGCACGCTCGCTAGGCGAACGTCCCGCGAACGGAGTGTCTGTAGGCTGCCTGACGCTGGCGCGTCGAGCCAATTGGCGTCCCGAGTAACTGCAAAAGAGCGCTCCGACGAGTCGCAGCGCGCGGCGAAGGAGATACATTCGGCGCCATGGAAGCTGTCCAGGACACCGTCAAACCCTGCTACTCGGCGCGGCTGGTGCCGCCCTTTGCGCAGGTGCTGCGCGAGACGGGCAAGATTCCGAAGGGCGCGCTCGCATGGCTCGAGGCGCTCGATCCCGACGAGCGCGTGCTCGTGGCCAGTGTGCATACGATGTTGGAGACGGCGCTCCAGCTCACGGGCGATCCGCTGCTCGGGATCAAAGCGGTCGCGCGCAGCTCGACCGGAGACGTCGGCATCTTCGACTTCGTCATGAGCTCGGCCCGCACCTTGCGCGAGGCGCTCGAGAACGCGGGCCGCTACATGCGGCTGCTGAACGATACGCTCGAGTTCGTGCTGGAGGTGGAGGGCGAGCGCGCCGTCGTGCGCTTCGAGAACAGCGTAGCTTTGCCCATTCCTGCCGAAGACTATCAGACTTGCGCGCTGATCTGGAACCAGCGACACAGTTGGCCTGAGGGCATGCTCGATGACATGGACGTCTGGTTCCGCCACGCCGCCCCGGCTGAGCTCGACGAATACCGTAAGGTGCTGGGCTCGGCGCGCCTCCACTTCGAGGCGCCGCGCGCCGGCTTTGGCTTCCCGCGCGAGCTGCTCGACGCGCCGCTGCGCAGCCGCGATCCCCAGTTGCACGAGCTCTTACGCCGCTACGCCGACCAGACGCTGGCGAGCTTGCCGA
>CAZYWR010000214.1:0-6029 GCA_964651185.1 uncultured Polyangiales bacterium | reverse complement strand
ATCGCAGGCGATCGGGTAGCTCGCGCCGAGCTTGGTCACGAGCTCGATGTCGTCTCCGATCAGCCTGGACAACAGACGGCGCATATTGTCGACCACGACATCGAGATCGAACACGCGCGGCTTGAGCACCTGACGTCTGCTGAACGCGAGCAGCTGCCGGGTCAGGTCGCTCGCGCGCTCCGCGCTCTCGAGCACCAGACTGGCGTGCGACGCGAACGAACTCTCCGCGGGCAGCGCCTGCTTTAGCAGCTCGGCGTATCCCATGATCACGAGCAGACGGTTGTTGAAGTCGTGCGCGATGCCGCCGGCCATTCTGCCCAGCGCCTCGAGCTTCTGCCCTTGACGAAGCTGCTCCTCGCTGCGTTCGCGCGCCGCGAGCGCGGTCTTGTATGCGTCGATATCCGTAAAGTGAAAAGTAAGGTAGGCGAGCCGATCTTCGGCATCACGCGTGGCGACGAGATCGACCGCGGACCACAAGATCTCGCCGTTTCTGCGCACCAGGCGCTTCTCGTAGCGTAGGTGGTCCGCTTCTCCCTGCGCGATGCGCGCGATCGCTTGGCGGCTCAGCGAGCGATCGTCGGGATGCGTGGCTTGGTCGGCGACCTGGAAGGGATCGCTCTTCACCAGCTCGTCCAGAGGCCAGCCGATCATGCGGGCGAAAGCCTCGTTCGCGAACACGTATCGGCCCTTCGCGCCAGACACACAGATGATCCCGATCGGCGCCGACGCCACCGCCTTGCGGTAATGCTCGGCGTCTTCATCCTCGGACGCCGGCGGCGCGATGGGCCGTGTCGCCGTGACTTTCTCGTCGTTCGACCCCTGTCCCATGGACCTACTGTACAGTCTTTCGCTTTTGCTTCTCGCGGATTCACGCGACACTCGCCCGCATCTCTCTACGAGGAGCACGCGATGCGAAATCGTTCGCTGCTGTCCATCTTAGCGCTCGCCGCAGCGTGCGGCAGCGCGTACGAGGACGACCATATCGGGCCGGTCTCGGAGCTCAGCAGTGCCCTCGGTTCGGCACCCGAGCTGAAACGGATAGCGCTCCGCACCGGCGTGGAGCTCGCGTACAGGGAGCAGGGGAGCCCGCACGGGAAACCCGTGCTCTTTCTGCACGGCTACACCGCCTCGCATCGCCACTTCGATCTGAATCTGCCGCGCTTGCCGCGCGAGCTCCACGTATTTGCGCTCGATTTGCGGGGCCACGGCGGCTCCTCGAAGCCGGCCTGCTGCTACACGCACGACGACTTCGCGGCCGACGTGATCGCGTTCATGGATGCGCTGTGCCTGCCGCGTGCGGCCCTCGTCGGCCACTCCATGGGCAGCTTGATCGCGCACAAGGTCGCGGTGGAGGCCCCGGAGCGCGTGGACGAGCTGGTGCTGATCTCGAGCGCACCCACCGCCGCCGGAAACCCGACGAACGCGGGACTTCAGAGCGCGGTCGATGCGCTGGTCGATCCCATCGACCCGCAGTTCGCGCGGCAGTTCGAAGCGAGCATCTTCTTCCGTCCGGTGCCCGACGCCTTCCTCGACACCGCCACCTCGGAGAGCCTCAAAATCCCCGCGGCCATCTGGCAGCAGACGCTGGCCGCGCTGATCGCGGAGGACCACACGTCGCAGCTCCCGCGCATCCGCGCGCGCACCTTGCTGATGTGGGGCGATCAGGACTCCATCTTCAGCGCTGCCGATCAGAGCGAGCTCGAAGCGTTAATCCGGCATTCCACGTTGCATGTGTACGAACAGACCGGGCACGGCCTGCACGTGGAGCGCCCGGAGCGCGCGACGCGAGACATCGCACGCTTTCTGCGCTGAGCGCGACCGCTCACCGCGAGGCCTGGGCGCACTCGCGTCGAATCCGAGATGGAACGGACGCGCGCCGGCCACGCATGGCTTTGGGCCTCGGAAATCCGGCCAAAGCCTGGAAATCTGCGGCTTGACAGCACCATCGACCGTATGCGCGAATCGCAGCCCGTGAGCCACCCTCCCCCGGCGGAGCCCTCGCCGGTCTCCCGGCCGCCCGGCCTTCTGAGCGAGGAGGCCCGCGACGCACTCTTGCGCGCGCCGCGTCCGCGCAGCGCGTTACCACTGCTCGTGCCCACCAAGCGCAGCCTGCCGCTCGCCGACAGCGTGCGCGCCCACGATCGCGCGGTGCGACCCATCTATGCAGTGTGGGAGATCACGTTGCGCTGCGACTTGGCTTGTCGCCATTGCGGCTCGCGCGCGGGTGCAGCACGCCCAGACGAGCTCAGCACCGCCGAGTGTCTCGATCTGGTGAGGCAAATGGCCGAGCTCGGCGTGCGCGAGGTGACGCTGATCGGCGGCGAAGCGTACTTGCGCGAGGACTGGCTCGAGATCGTGGCGGCCGTACGCGCACACGGCATGCAGTGCAGCATGACTTCGGGCGGACGCGGACTGACCCTTGAGCGCGCGCGCGCCGCGAAGGCCGCGGGCCTCGCCGGCGTGAGCATCTCGATCGATGGCATGGCCGAGACGCACGATCGTCTGCGCGGCGTGCGCGGCTCCCATGCATCGGCCGTCGCTGCGCTCGAGCACGCGCGCGCGGCGGGCCTGCCGATCTCGACCAACACGCAGGTGAACCGGCTCAGCATGCACGAGCTGCCCGAGGTGCTCGAGCTGATCATCGCGCACGGGGCCCACAGCTGGCAGGTGCAGCTTACGGTCGCCATGGGCCGCGCGGCCGACGAGCCCGACGTGCTCCTCCAACCTTACGATCTGCTCGCGCTTTTTCCGCTCATCGATCAGCTGAAGGATCGCTGCGACCAGGCGGGCGTACGGCTCTGGCCGGGCAACAACTTGGGCTACTTCGGACCTTATGAGCACAAGCTGCGCGGCACCATGCCGAGCGGGCACCTGGCTTCGTGCGGCGCCGGCCGCAGCACGCTCGGCATCGAAGCCGACGGCAGCGTCAAGGGCTGCCCGTCGCTGCCTACGGAAGCGTGGGTGGGCGGCAACGTGCGCGACGCGAGCCTGCGCGACATCTGGGAGCGCGCCGAGCCGCTGCGCTACACGCGCGACCGCACGCAGAAGGACCTCTGGGGCTACTGCGGCGAGTGTTATTACGCGGACACCTGCCGCGCGGGCTGCACCTGGACCGGGTTCGTGTTGTTCGGCAAGCCTGGTAACAACCCTTACTGTCACCACCGCGCGCTCGAATTCGCGCGCCGAGGTCTGCGCGAGCGCGTGGTGCGCCGCGAAGCCGCACCCAACCTTCCCTTTGACCACGGCCGCTTCGACGTGATCGTCGAGACGTCAGAGTAAGACTGGAGCAACCATGGCGCAGCTCGAACCTTGCCCGCAGTGCCGGCGCCACGTGCGCACGAGCGAGACCGTATGCCCATTTTGCGCGGCCGATATCGCCGCCGCGATGCAGGGCGCGCCGGCCCGCGCCATGCCGACCGGACGCCTCGGCCGCGCGGCGTTGTTCGCGTTCGGCCTGAGCGTCGCGACCACGAGCGCGCTCGAAGGCTGCTCCGACGACGGGGACGACAACAGCGACAACGACGGCAGCAGCAAGGCGGGTGACGGCGGCAATGCTTCCGACGCAGCCCACGGCGATGCAGGCAGCGAGGACGCAGGCGCGCACGACGCGTCGACCGGCATCGACTCGGGCGCGAGCACACAGCACGACGCCGGCCCGGCAGACAGCGGCCACGGCGATGCAGGCAACCCTGACGCGAGCAAGAGCGACGCGAGCGCCAGCGATGCCGGCGCGAGCGATGCGGGCGCCAGCGATGCCGGCCGCGTGCGCGACAGCGGCGGCGTGATCGCGCTCTACGGCCTGCCCGCGCCTCTCTACGGCGCGCCCACGCAGGGCGAGTCGAGCTGACCTCCGCGCTCGTTCATCGGCTCCAGAGCGGCGCCGTGAGCGCGCCGTCTTGCGCACGCCGGTTGAGCGCGAGCACCTCTTCGAGCGGCTGAAACAGATCGATGTTCGGCGCGAGCTGCGGCGGGTCGTAGTGTTGGCGCACGAGCGCGGCGAGGGTGCCGAACACGAACTCGGGCGCGAGCAGCGAGCTGCGGCGGGCGCCGAAGTCGGAAAACGGCAAGAGCCTGCGCAACAAACGCGGATCGTGGATCGCGACCTCCTGGAGCTTGTCCGCAAGCCGGCCGAGTAGCGCCGTGCGCCGGGAGCGCGGGCCGATGGTGCCCGGCCAGCGCAGATCGAGCGTGGTCGAGAACTCCCAGCCCTCGCGCAGGAACTCGGCCTGCTCGCGATAGCAGCACGCGAGAAACACGCGATCGAACGGGCCGTGCTGCTGCGCGAGCGCTCGCTCGAGGACGCCCGCCGCGAGCGCCGCGGAGGTCACACCTTGTCCGTAGATCGGATTGAAGCTCCCGATGGCGTCGCCGAACAAAAGCAAACCATGCAGCGGCGCGCGGTAGCGATGGAGCTGGCGCCAGCGGTTCACGGTCGTGCGACTCTGCGCGATGTCGCCGAGCGGCTGCGCGCGCTGCAGGAGCTCGTAGATGACGGGCGAGCGCGTACTCTTGATGAACGCGAGCCAGGCGGCCTCGTCGGTCGGCGCGTAGTCGCCGTTGATGCCGGCGGCGGTGACCATCCAGCGCCCCCCCTCGACCGCCAGGATCGCGCAGGCGCGGCGAAAGTGCGGCGGCTCGTTGTCGATCAAAACCGAACGCCAAAACCAACGCTCGGCTTCCGCGGGCGCACGGTAGAAGCGCGTGGCGTAGTTGCCTTGCGCATCGACGGAGAGCTCCTCCGGCTCGGGGAGACCGAGCTCGCGCAGCCATTTGTAGGCCTTCGTGCCGCGACCGCTGGCGTCGACCACGAGCTCAGCCGGGAGCTCGTGCAGCGCGGGGTCCGCGGCGTCCGTGCGTATGCCGGTCACCCAGAGCTCGCCCGCGCGCTGTTCGGCGAGAAAGCCGGTCGCGCGTGTACCGTCTACGACGCGGACGTTCGCGCGGCGCGCCAAGAGCGAACGGCGCATCGCCAGCTCGAGCAGCGGACGCGTGCACGCGAACGCAGGCGTGTAGAGCCCCGGATAGCGGGGCGCCCAGCCGCGCGCCTTCGGCATGTAGCGGGCCGCCTGCAACGAGGCGTCGAGCTCGATCGCGCCCTGCGCGACCAAGCTCGCGAGCAGCCCCGGAAAGAGCCGCTCGAGCTCGGCGCGACCGCGCGCGAGCACGCCGTGCGGCTGGTTGCCTTGCGGCACGCCGCGGCGCGGCTCGGGCAGATCGTTCAGCACGTCGCGCTCGATCAAGGTCACGCGTGCGAAGCTGCGCGCCAGCACCTCGGCGGCGCACAGCGCGCCGATGCTCGCGCCGATCACGAGTGCGTGCGCGCGCGTACCCGGCGGCGAGACGGAGCGGGGTACCTCTCGATGCATCGAAGAATCCTGGTTGAACGCGGAGCCCGCGAAAAAGCCAAAGCGAAGACGAACGAGTCTTATCGCATAGCGAGGCTCACGGACTCGGAGAATCCGGCACGCACTGCGGGACCGGCTCGCAGGGTGCGCGCACGCACTGCACGGCCATCAGCTCACAATGGCTGCCCGATCGGCAGTGCTGCTCACACTGCGCCGGCGCCAACGACGGCGGCTCCGCCGGCGGCTGCCCCGCGCGGGCCTCGCTCTGATCACAGAACTGCTGCGTGCACATGCCGTCCGGAGGTGCGCAGATGCCGCAGCTCGGGTTGCAACACACTTGGCCGGGTTCGCACTGCTTCTGGCCGCATTGGACGCGTCCAGGCCGCTCCGCGCCGCCCGCCGGTGATCCGTGTTCGCTCCTGCGCGAGCCGTGCGTGCAGCCCAGCGCGAGCGACGCGAACACGAGCCAGCGAGCGTGTTGCAGACGCGAGCGCATCGCCTCTCCGTTCACGCGCTCAGGCGCCGGCGCGGATCGGCGCCGTCTCGTTGAACGTCCAGTTCGGATTGTCGCGGATCGCGACGCTCAGCTCCCAGTCGTTGCGCATTAAGGCCACCGGCCGTCCATCGAGGTCGAGCCAGGCCATGGCGATGCGGCGCGCCGTGAGCTCCTCCGGGCTCGCCACG
>CAZYWR010000213.1:0-7373 GCA_964651185.1 uncultured Polyangiales bacterium | reverse complement strand
AAGCTCGTTCATCACCCGCTGCTCGAGCGTATCGCCGTGCGCGTGTGCGGCGACGATCCGCGCCTGCGCCAGGGCAAGCCTGCGCCCGACATCTTCCTGCTCGCAGCCAGCGAGCTCGCGGCGACGCCTGCACGCTGCGTCGTGGTGGAAGACTCGGTGCTCGGCGCTCAAGCCGGGCTGGCCGCCGGGATGCACACGATCGCCGTCGTGGACCGGCGTTACTTCGCGGACGGCGAGTTCCTGGCCGCCACGCAGATCGTGCACGCCCTCGCCGAGGTCGATCTCGACGCGCTCGGTCTCACCGGACGAACGGCTTCGTGACTCGAGCCTGCAGCTTGCGGCCCGAGGATGTCAGCGGCCTGTCAGGTCTCCCGCGAGCGCGCCAGCGGATGCGCACCCGGGCCGGTCAAGGGCGCAGCATGAAGTAGATGACCACGCCGGTGATCGAGACGTACAGCCAGATCGGGAGCAGCACGCGCGTGACCTTGGTGTGGCTCGCGAAGCGCGCCTGGTAGGCGTAGTAGAAGCTGGCCAGCGCCATGGGCACGATGGCCATCGACAGCAACACGTGGCTGACGAGCACGCTGAAGTAGACGATGCGGATCGCGCCTTCGCCCGTGAACTTGGTGTCGCCGTGGACGTAGTGGTAGGCGACGTAGCCGATCAGGAACAGGCTCGAAGCGCAGAAGGCGCTGACCATCAGCCGCTTGTGGAGCTGGCGATCGCGCCGTTTGATGGCCGCGTAGCCTGCGACCAAGAGCAGCGCGGCCAGCGCGTTCAGGCTGGCGTTCACGGCCGGCAGGAACGAGAGGTCGCTCGCCCCGGGCGCCGCGCGCCGCAGGAGCAAGAGCCAAGCGAGCAGCGCCAGCGCGAGCGCGGAGACGGCGGCGTTTGCGATCATGAAGCGGCGATCGCCGCGCGCGAGGGGATCGCTCATGGAGCCCTACACCTCGTACTGAAAGACGGCATGGGCGATCGCGAGCTCGCCGGTCTCGGCCACCTTGACGGTCAGCGCGGCCCGGCCCGGCTCGAGCAGGTAGCCCTCGGTCACGAGCGTTTGACCGGGCAGCACCGGCTTCGTGAAGCGCGCCTCGAAGGCGCGAAAGCAGCGCGGATCGTCGCCGCACAAGGCCTTCAGGGCGGCGCGCCCCGCGAAGCCGTAGGTGCACAGCCCGTGCAGGATCGGGCGCTCGAAGCCTTGGGCGCGCGCCGTCTCCGCGCGGGCATGAATGGGATTGAGATCGCCCGTGAGGCGGTAGAGCAGCGCTTGGGTAGGGCCGGTCGTCCAGGACTCCGAGAACACCGGCTGCGCATCTTTTGGCGGTCGCGTGCGCAGCAGCGCCGGCGGCTTCTCGCTCTCAAAGCTGCCCTCGCCCGAGATCAGCAGCGACCAGAGCGTGCGCGCGTGAAGCTCGTCGCGCACGCTCGATTGCGCCTCGATCTGCAGGAGCGCGCCCACGCGCATGTCCCAGATGCCGACTACCCGCGCGGTGGTGTGGACGACGGCGGCCGGGGGAAAGGGCCTGATCTGTTCCGTCCGTTGCGCGCTGTGCAGGAGCCGATCGAGCGTGCCGCCCACGCTCGCCAGCGCGGCGAACACCGGTTCGGTCGCAGGGATCACGCCCCACGTGGGCAGCACCTTGGGCTCGGGATCGAGCAGGTAATCGACTTGATCGACGCCCGTGCCGAGCGCGAGCGCGTAGAGCACCACGTCTTTCCACTCGTACGCGAGCTCGAACGGCCCGAGCGTCCTTCCGACCGCCGCCAGGTTGAGAGCCATTGTGAGGAGCTAGCTCAGCCGGCCACCGCGAACAAGCCCGGGCACCACGTCTTGTCGCCCAGCGCGCCTCCGCTGCCGCTACACTGAGCCGCTCGCCCGGAGCTCTCGTCGGAGTCCGGCTGGAGGTAGCGAAAGATGAGAGGGCCCATCCGCGCACTGATGCCCATGCGCGCGCTCGCGCGCGCCGGCGAAATCGTATTGCTCGCGACCGTCAGCCTGGCGCCTGCCGGCGTGCTGCCGGTGGCCTTCGCGGACGCGGCGGAGGTCCACTACCGCCTGTGCATGTCCCAGAAGAAGGCAGGCAAGATCAACGAAGCCGAGCAAGAGTGCAAGCGCGCGATCGAAGAGCGCGGCGATCACGGCGCGGCGTACTACACGCTCGGCACCCTGCAGCGGCAGAAGGGTAAGCTCGAGGAGGCGCTGGCGTCGTTTCGCAAGGTGCGCGAGCTCGAGCCCCAAAACGCGCTCGGCTGGGCGGGCGAAGGCTCGGTGCTGCTGCGGCTCGAGCGTAACGACGAGGCGGTCACGGCGCTGAAGCAGGCCGTGGCGCTCGATCCCGGCGACACGGCGAGCATCGGCAATCTGGGCAATGCCCTGCGCAAGACCGGCCATCCTGACGAAGCCATCGCCACGTACAAAAAGGCGCTGGAGAAGGATCCGGACAACGTCGAGCTCTTGAACAACCTGGCGGTCGCGCTGCGCGCGCAAAACAAGAACACCGAGGCGATCACCTACCTCATGCGCGCGCTCAATAAGCGGCCCGGCGACCCCGGGCTCTCCGGCAACCTCGCCAAAGCACTGCGCGCCGAGAAGCGCTACGTCGATGCGATCGGCCCCTACGAGGCGGCGCTCAAGGGCAACGACAAAGATCCGGGCCTGTGGTTCGACCTCGCGTACAGCTACGAGCAGGCCGGCGACAAGGACAAAGCCTTGATGGCCTACCGGCGCCACCTCGCGCTCATCCAAGGCAAAGACGAGCGCGCGGCCGCGCACGTCCAAGAAGTGATCGACAGCCTCGAGAAAAAGAAGAAGTAGCGCCGCGCCGAGAGCTCGCCGCGAGAGCGCCGAATCGCTTGAGTCCGTGGGGATTTCCAAGCATTTCGTCGCCAGCGCGAGTCCGCGCGCAGGTTCGACCTCTAGATCGGACCGAGCACGGAGCTCGTGCTGGCGGCGAAAGGCGCCGGAAATCGTAGGAATCAAGCGATTCGGCGCTCTAGCCGAGGCGCTCGAAGGTCCAGGCCTTGAGCACCTCGTAGCGGTCTTTCATCGTGTCATCGAGGTAGTTCGTGAACGCGGTGCTGCCGAGCACGGCGTTCAGCAGCGCGACGTTGGCGACGCCCATGACGACGCTCAGGTCCCAGCTCTTCGCCGAAGGGTCGTCGGCCGGAACGCCGACCGAGAGCTCTTCGAGATCGTCGATCTTGGACAGCGTCGCAAGCGTGCGCGAAGCCAGCTCATCGCGGGTGGCGGGCTCATTCAACTTGAAGAGCATGATGCGCTCGACCATCGGAGGTCCCCCTAGCTCGCTCGAGGAGCGATCGCTTCAACCGAACCGGGGCGCCACGCCGATCGCCTCTTGCGTGATGCGGGCGAGCGTGCTGAACAGCTCGTCGCCGGTGCCCTTGTCGTGCAGCCACTGGTGCGTGGCCCCGTCATACGAGAAATGCCAGCCGCTCTGACCGCCTGCAAGCCAGATTTGGCGCGCGGCCGTCTGCGTGTTGACCACACAGCGGGCACCGCCCCGGAACACGATGTGGATCGTGTTGCCCGCCGTCTCGACGTCCGCCTCGTCCGCGTCGATGGCATCGAACCCGTCCAGGATGCGCCGAAACGTGTCGTCCGCGAGGTGTCGGAACCGTTGCTCGTCCATGATTCTGCGGCTTAAGGCGCTTGCTCCTCCCCTGCAAGCGGGCGGGCACACGGGGAAGGCCCGAGCTCGTAGACGCGGCGTTGCCGAGGCCGGCGGAGGCGAGTACGAAGGCGGCCGAGGTGCCGGCATGGATAGGGCGCAGCTAGCGAAGCGAGTGGTCGAAATCGCGCTCAGGCGCGGTCAGTTCCGGCTGCGCTCGGGCCAGCTCTCGGACGTGTACTTCGACAAGTACCAGTTCGAGGCTCGCCCCGAGCTGCTGCGCGAGATCGCCCGCCAGCTCGCGCAGCTCGTGCCCGCGGGCACCGACGTGCTGGCGGGGCTCGAGCTCGGCGGTATCCCGATCGCGACCGCGCTTTCGTTCGAGACCGGGCTGCCGGTCGCGTTCGTACGCAAGCAGCGCAAGAGCTACGGAACCTGCCTGATCGCCGAAGGTGCCGAGGTCCGCGATAAGCGCGTATGTATCGTCGAGGATGTGATCACCACCGGCGGCGCGGTGCTGGAGAGCGCGCGCGAGCTCCAGGCCGAAGGGGCTCGGCTCGACGTCGTGCTCAGCGTGATCTATCGCGGCGATCCGAACGTCGATCATTTCGCCGGCGCCGGCTTGCGGCGCCTATCGCTGCTCACGCTGGCCGATCTCGAACCGTTCATGCGCTGATCGGCGGCGCGCTCGCGGCGCGGCCGCGCACTGCGCCGAGGCGCGCGGCTCCCGTGCACGTCCTGTTGCAAGAAGGATTGACGCTGGTGTGACCGGGCACCTGTGCCAAGCTCGCGCACGAGGCTCGCGTCCGATGGTGTCCACTCCCGAGCTCGACTCGATCGTGGGCGGAAAGTACCGCCTGGTACGTGCGCTCGGCGCGGGGGGAATGGGCACCGTTTACGAAGCGGAGAACGTCCTCACGCTCAAGCGCGCGGCGATCAAATGGCTGCATCCGCAGTTTGCCGGCAACGAGCAGGCTTATCAGCGCGTCATCCACGAGGCGCGCGCGTCTTCGCGCATTCGCCACGAAAACGTGGTCGACGTGTACGACGTGGTCCACGAGGGCGATTCCATCTTCTTGGTGATGGAGCTGCTGATCGGCGAGCCGCTGGCCGATCTACTCGCGCGCGAGCCGCCCGCGCTGCACGAGCTCATCGCGCTCTTGCTGCCGGCGATGCGCGGCCTCGCCGCTGCGCACGCGGCGGGTGTCGTTCACCGCGACATCAAGCCCGAGAACATCTTTCTGGCGCAAAAGCCGGGCTACTCCGCGCCGGTGCCCAAGATCATCGACTTCGGCATTTCCAAGGTATTCGACCCCGAGAGCGCCAACCTTACGCGCTCCGGCGTCACGATGGGGACGCCGAAGTACGTCTCCTACGAGCAGCTCGTGGGCGCGCGCGACGTCGACCCGCGCACCGACGTCTACGCCTTCGGCGTCATCCTCTACGAAGCCCTCACCGGGCGCGCTCCCTACGACGGCGCCAAGACCTTCGGCGAACAAGCCATCTACTTCGCGACGACCGTGCCTGCGAGCCCGCGCGCCCTGCGGCCGGAGGTCCCGGAGGCGCTCGACGCGCTGGTGATGCGAGCGATCGCCAAAGAGCGTGACGCGCGTTGGCCGTCGCTGGACGCGTTCATCGAGAGCCTCGAGCCCTTCGCGCAGCGGACTGCGTATGCAGCTTGCCTGTCGTCGTTCCCGCCGTGGCGGTCGATCACTTTGGCGGAAGCACCGACCGCCCCCACGCCCACTCCGACTCCCGTGCCCACCGCGCGCAGGTCTCCCGCGCCAAGCCCGCGCGACGCGGAGAACGAGCCGGGTTTCGCCGAGGCGAGCAGATCCTCGCGTCCTCGGCGCAAGGGCCGCTCCCTCGTGCTCGGCGCCATCGTGGCGAGCGCTATGGGCGCGATCGTTGCGTGGATGGCCTTGCGAGAGCAGGACCCGCGCCCTGTCAAGTCAGCGGCCGCACGCGCGAGCGCGGCGAGCGACCCCGCGAAGCAAAGCGCCCCCCCGCCCGCCAAGGCGGCCGCGCCGACGAGCGCGCCACCATGGGCCACGGATGCGAGACCGCAAGAACAAGGGTTCGCGCCTGCCGTGCCGCCGGCGCGCCCGGCCCGGCCACGCCTCGTGAGGCGCGTGGACGCCGCAGCGACGGTCGACAGCCCCTTGCCGCAGGATTCGCACGATTCGCCGGCGCAGACCGAGCTACCTGCTTCGCCCGATGCGGGGAACCCAGCGCGCGACTACGGCCAGCATCGGGCGGGGCCCGTCAAACGCCAAGAGTTCTAAGGTATGCCGGACGCAGGCGGGCTCGCAACGCTCGTCAGTGGCGTTAAGGCATCGCAGCGTGGGCAAAGGTCTTTCCGCAGGCATCGGAGAGCCATGCGTTGATCCGCCAACTGCTCGGCGGTGCGGCTGTGCCGACGACGTTGAAGGTCACGGTCACGGGGGAAGCCGTGCCCCATCCATACGCGGATTGCTCGCGCTGATCGAAGCTAGGGTTGAATCTCAACAGATTGCCCGCTCCATCATCGCCATCGACCCGGATCCCGCAGCGCGTAAAATCACCGGTAAAGAGGATATTCACACTCACAGAGCCCGGACCTCGAACGATCGGCGTTCCGGAAAATTGGACTGCAGTCATGGTCGTCCTCCCTTAGCTGTACTTCTTGCCTGCGTAGCGCACGTACAGCAGCGGCCTTTCAAGCGCCCGTGCAAAGCTCTCGGCGCCTGCGGCATCTCGTCTGACTCCAAAGAATTGCTTCTCCACATCGACGGCCAGAGTCGTCTTCCCAGAGAACTGGAACCCGACCCAGAATCGATCCTGACCAGGCTCCAAGGCGACAGGGACCTTGAAGAACGCCTCGATGCGAATGACACTCACATCGGGCGACACCAGCGCGGGCAGGGGAACCTGCACCTTACGAAGGACCTGGCCCGGTGCTCTTCCCGGGCACTGGTTCTCATAGATCCAGAGCGTCGCGCGCGCATCCGGCTCGTGCTCCCCGACGGCGAGTCCGACGCCGGTGATCACGCGTCCTTGGGCCTCGAAGTGATCGCAGTACGTCGTGTTCGGCTCGAATCGGTTCGACAGTTTGACATGGATATCTCGGTACGGAAGCAGGCCCGCCGGCTGTCTTGGCGGCGCCTCTGATTTGGGTGCGTTCATGCTAACCCTCCCTCTCATTCACCTTTGAAAGTAGACCGCGTAGAGGTACGGCTCGGTGTCTTGTGCATCCTGGGCGCTTGGTACCTTCACGAGCTCAGGAAGACTCGTCGGATCGAACTGCTGCACGGGATCCTTGCTAATTCTCCTGTCTGTTCCGTATGGGCTATCGATGGTCCGGACGGTCACGGTCTGCAACATGACGAAGCCGAGCCAGAACGGACCGGATGGCACGCGCGTAGGAGAGTCGAGCCAAACCTCTGTCCCAAAAGAATCGCCCGCTGCGTTTGTCGTACTCTCTACCAACTGCACTTGCTTGTGAAAGAGAATCGTGCCCGGATTGCCGTTGTCGTCGTCCACGAGGAAGAGAATGACCTGGCCTCCCGCGGCCTCGCGCACGTGTATGCCCATGGCGATGATGGCTGGAACGATGGTCGGCACGTACCTCAGATAAAGCTGCCCAGCTGGCATCAGACGCGAACCGAGCTCCGGCGCAGAGGGAATCTGCACGCCCAGGCATTCCCCCCCATCGCATACGCCGTAGTGGCATTCCGCACCAGCGCCGCGACAGCTCCCGCAGTG
>CAZYWR010000212.1:0-3554 GCA_964651185.1 uncultured Polyangiales bacterium | reverse complement strand
AAGCGCCGGCCGCGGCGCGTCGCACGACGCCCACCAGCATCCTGAACCTCCAATCGCAGACGTCATGATCGTCTGGCATGCTCGGCGTCCCCACGGCTACGAAGCGGCGTACGCCGTATCTGCACATCGCGCGCAGGATCTGCCTCGTTCCATCTGCGATCGGCGTGAGCCCGCGTGACACGGACACGGGACCGAGCAGACTCAGCACCGCGTGTGCATCGCATACGGCTCGCTCGATGCGCTCCTCATCCGAGAGCTCCCCTGCGAGCGCGCGCAAACGCGGGTGCGCCGTGAACTTGTCGGGCCGGCGCGCGAACACCGTGAGCTCATGTCCCAGCGCGAGCGCGCGCTGGACGAGCAGCTGTCCGGTGGCACCGGTCCCCCCGAAGATCGCCAGTCTCATCGGCGCGTCTCTCTCACTCGTCGGGCCGCCTTGGACGCAAGCGGCTGTACTCCCTTGGATTGGTCGCTCGCTCAGAGCCATCTTCTTTTTCGAGTTGCCGCTCGGGGATTCGAGAAAAGGTGTCGCGGCGACCGACTTAATCTCGCGAGCCGGGGCTCGGTTGCGCAGGGAAGCCCTCGCTGCCCGATCGGGCCCCGGGCCGCTTGCCAAGGAGTTGCACGTGGCCGATGCATATCCCAGAGCTCCAAGCGAATCGCCGGCGCGCCTCGACGGATACGGGCCGGCGCTAGGGTACTGTTGGTTGCTGCTGCGCGAGCTCGACAGCCGACAACTCGATCTGCGCGCGCATCTGGCGGCGCACGACATCACAGCCCTGCCCCGGCCAGCTTCCACCGGCTCGGCGTCTCCCGCGCAGTTCCTCGCGTTCTTGCAGGCGGTCGAGGAGCTCGCAGACGATCCTGGGCTGGGGCTCCATGCCGGCATGCGCATCGAGCTCCAGGACCTCGGGCTCATCGGATTGCTGTTGCGCAGCAGCCCAGACGGCTGGTCTGCGCGTGCGTATTACGAGCGCTTTCGCGACCTGCTGCCGTATGCATCGGACCTCGAGGTCTCGATCGATGAACACCTGATCGTGTCTCGCCGCCCGCTCGCGGGCTTTCCTTGTCCGCCGATCGTGAGCGACTGCTTCCTGACTCGTACCCTCACCTGCATGCGCCACCTGTTCGGGCCTGTAGAGCCGCGCGAAGTGAGGGTCGCGCAGGCACGACCCTCCGATCTCCGGGCGCACGAGCGCATCTTCGGCGAGCGGCTGCGCTTCGAACAGGCCGAGGACGCGCTCGTGTTCTCGAGCGAGCTGTTGTCCCGCGCGTTGCCGCATGGCGACTCCGCCGTCGCGGAGGTGCTCGCACGCCACCTGGCGCGCGGCCCTATCTTCACGAAGCCCGTCTCCGGCGATCTGACAGGACGCGTCGTACGCGCGATCCGCGAGGAGCTCGGGCACGGACGCACCACCACACGGAGGGTGGCGAGCCGGCTGAAGCTGAGCGAACGCACGATGCGGCGCCACCTACGCCAGCGCGGCACCGGGTTCCAGAAACTGCTGGACGAAGTGCGGCGCGATCAGGCGCTACGCCACCTGCATGCCTCGAAATGTACGAGCTCCGAGCTCGGCGCGCGCCTGGGCTTCAAAGGGGAGGCCGCCTTTTGCCGCGCGTTTCGCCGTTGGACCGGCACTTCCTTCAGCGAGTATCGCGCGCAGCAGACCGCAACGCGCGTTCTCCACGAACGCGACGAAAACGGCGCCTGCCGGCGCGAATGTCAAGAAGAGCTCTCATAACGAGCTCCGTTGCGTGCGACGAATTGCTTTGTGCTCGCGAGGCGAGCGCAGCGCACCGACGGCGCCGCCCCTTGTCTGATACCGAACGGACTGCGCTTGAAAGATAAAGCCCGCGTCTGATACAAAGACTCCCTGTTTCATTTTCGCCCTTCGATCCCTCAGCGCTAGGCGCGAAACGGAGCTCTATGTCTTGTCCACATCGGCTCGTCACGGGGCGCGTGCGTCCTTCGAGGTACGCGTCAGCCCCTCTTTCGCCGAGCGCGCTCGCCTGCTTTTTCGCCGGCTCGCTGCTGCTCGGCTGCAGCAGCCATTCGCACCGCAGCGAATCGTCCAGCCCGAACACGAACGCAGACGACGACGCGGACGACGATGAGCCCGCTGAGCACGACGCGGGCAAGACGCGCGACGCCGGTGCGCCGAGCCACGACACGGAGGCTTCGAAACCCGGCGACCGTACGGACGCAGGACACGTCGTGATCATCGACGCCGGCAGCCGGCCGACGCACGAGACGAGCATGCCCGCGCTCGTGCTCGAGATGGTCGACGAGTGCGGCTCCGACAACGAAGCCGGGCTGAGCGACCAAGACGTCCAGCGTCTGAAGGCCGGCGGCTCGAGCGACGGCATGGCCTATCTGTACCCTTACGACGGAACCGTCTTCCCGCGCGGCCTCAAGGCGCCGCTCATCATGTGGCAGGGAGGCGCAGGAAAGGCCGTCTATCTCAGCATTCGCTCGCAATACTTCCAGTACGACGGCTGTCTCACGCCGAGCGCCGACGGCCAGCTGCAGCTCAAGCAGGAGATCTGGGACAAGGTCGGCCTGCATACGCTCGGCCCCAACACGCCTTACACGTTCGAGCTTTCCACCTTGGATGGCGACACGGTCCACGGGCCCATCCATCAGGAGGTCGTGATCGCGCAGGCCACGCTCAAGGGTTCGCTCTACTACAACAGCTATAATTCGCCTCTGGCCGCCGGGGACGACGGACTGGGTGCATTGGGGATCGGCTTCGGAGCGATCCTGCGCATTCGACCCGGCCAGGACGCTGAGTACTTTCTGCGTCAAGACACCTGCACCGGTTGCCATACCGTCTCTGCCAATGGTCAGCGCTTGATCGCGGAAGAGTCTAGTCTTGATGAGACCGGCCAGGTGTACGAGCTCGATCCCGACACCAAACCGAACCCTTCCCCGAAGACCACAGCTACGAATGCGCAATTCGTGGGCCTGTCGCCCGACGGTTCGCTGTACATCAACAGCTCCGTCCGCGGCTTCGTCGGGCCGAACCGAGGCGGCGGAGGTGCGCTCCTCGGCGACGCGGATTCCGTCTTGACGGAGACCGACACGGGCAAGGCCGTCGACGGCTCCGGACTCCCGGCGACGGCGATGATGCCGACCTTCTCCCCCGACGGCGCGCTCATCGCTTTCAACGACTTCGCCCAGGGCAACGGCTACGGCTTGGCGGTCATGGACTACGACCCAGACGCGCGCAAGGCTAGCAACGAGCGCACGCTCTATATGAGCGCGAGCATGACCGCGTACATCGGCTGGCCTTTCGTGTTGCCCGACAACAATGGCGTGATCTTCACAGAAGGCGAGAGCTCAGACTTCAGCGGTGGCGGGGTAGGCATCGTGCTCGGGCCGCCCGGCCCGCGGAGCGATCTCAAGATCGCGGACATCAAGAGCGGCAAGGCGACGCTGCTCGCGCGCGCGATGGGCTTCGCGACCCCCGATGACGCCGCGAACGACAACAAGACGTACTTACCGTTCGGCGCCGAGGAGCTTCACCAAGCTTACTATCCGACGGTGTCGCCGGTGG
>CAZYWR010000211.1:0-4873 GCA_964651185.1 uncultured Polyangiales bacterium | reverse complement strand
GGCGCGCGCGACGCGCCGGGCCGTCGTCTGGAAGGACGGATCGGCGAAACGCAACATTTCCTGTGCGCCCATCGTGATCACCGAGAGCGGCGTGCGCAGGTCGTGCGCGAGCACACCGAGCTGGCGATCCTTGGCGCGCAGCGCCTCGGCCTGACGGCGCAGCTGCCGGCCCTGCTCGTAGAGCGCGGCGAACGCGTGGACCTTGCCGCGCAGGAGCTCTGGGGCGATCGGCTTCTCCACGAAGTCGAGCGCACCGAGCGCGTACGCGCGCTCCATCATCGCGCGGTCGGGATGGAAGGCCGTGAGCAGGACGACGGGCGTGGTCTTCGCGCGGGAGATCGTTCGCATCCGCTCTAAGGTCGCGAGGCCGTCGAGATCAGGCATCATCAGGTCGAGCAGAACGACGGCAAAATCCCGCTCGGCGACGAGCGCGAGCGCCTCGAAACCCGAGCTGGCCGTGATGATCGGATTGCCCAACGGCTTGAGCAGCGACTTCACTGCCAGCAAGTTCGCCGGCGTGTCGTCCACCGCGAGCACCGCCGCGGTGGCGGTCTCAACGCCCGGGTCGGGATGATCCATCTGAAAAGAGCCTCACGTCATGCAAGGAGGGTGCCCGGGGATTCTACGGTAGTTCCGAGAGGAGCCTGGAGCAAAACGCCTCACGCGATGCCAGCGGGGTCGCAAAGTGCGTCGGGTTTGTCACCCCCTTCTCGCTGCGCGCGGCGCGCCGTTTGGGGTGCGTGCTCGTCGCGAGCGCCGCTGGTCCGCTCGCCTGCACTTTCGCCGGGCGCCGCGTCGCGTGCTTACTCAATCTTGCGTCAGTCCGGTCTTCCCTTGTGCCTTGAGCAGCGCGGCTTGCGCGATCCGCGCTTGGATGAACGAATCGACCCAGTCGAGCGAGGCTTGAACGAGATCGCGCTCTGCCAAGAGCACGTCATTGGGCGTGGCCGCGCCCGCGAGCAACAGCGCCCGCTGATCCGCGTGGTAGCGCTGTGCTGCGTTGAGCGCCTCGGTCTTCGAGGTGATCCCGGCGGACGCGGTGCGATGCGTGGTGACGGCGGTCGCGGCCTCCACGGCGATGCCCTGCTCGGTGGCGCGTAGATCCTCCTCGACCACGCGCAAGTCGCTCTCCGCGTCGTTCGCCTGCGTGTGCGCGTAGACGGCGTCGTTGGGCGACCAGGCCAGCTGCACGCCCAGGTCCCAGCTGCCGCGCCACTCGTTGAGCTGCGGCTGAATGCGCGGGTTCGGCTTCGAGTAGTAGACGTTTCCGAAACCGCGCAGCTGCGGATACTCGGCGCCCCGGCGCGCGTTCAACAGCTTCTCGCGCGTGAGCTTCAGCTTGCGCAGCGCGAGCAGCTCGGGCCGCGATTCGCGCGCGACGCGCATCACCTCTTGCACGCTCGGCGGCTCGCCGATCTCGATGTTGACGAACGGCTCGCCGATGCCGCGGGCGGGATCGACCTGGACGCCGGTCAGCTGCGCCAGCCGCTCCTGCGCGACGACGACGTTGCCTTCGGCCTGCACCAGGAAAGTCTGCGCGTTGGCGAGCTCGGCTTTGGCGCGCGTGAGCTCGGTCTGCGTCGCGGTGCCTGCGGCTACCAGCGCTTCGAGATCGCGCACCCCCGACTCGTTGACTTTCACCGAGGCTCGCGCGACCGCGATCTGGCTGAGCACGTGCGCGTAGTCGTAGAAAGCGACGCGCGCATCGTAGGAGACTTGCAGACACTGCGCCCTGCGCTGTTGCTCGGCGACGTCGGCGTTCAGGTTGGCCGCTTTGTAGGTGGGGATGATGGTCAAGAACAGGTCCGTGATGGGCACCATCAGGGTCGCCTGGGTCACGTACTGGTTGAGCACCTGCGGAAACTTGAAGGGCATACCGGGCGTGAGCTCGATGGCGGGCATGTTCACGTGGCTGACGCGCGTGTACTTCGCGAGCAGATCCATGCGCGGCGCGAAGGCCAGCTTGGCGCGCGCGCGGTTGGCGGCCGCCTTGTCCGCGTCGAGCCCGGCTTTGCGCACAGATGGCGAGTAGTCGAGCGCCAGCTTGACCACGTCGGCGGAGGTCAACCCGTGAGCCTTCGGCTCGAGCTCCTGCTGCATCTGCTGCACCGCCTGTGCGTCGGCGGCCTGCGTGCGGGGGATGAAGTCGTTCTGTGCCGCCTGCTGTGCGGCTTGCGCGTGACTGCGCTCGGGTCCGCCGACCGACGGCGGCTGCTGCGCGAGCGCGGCGCCGGACAAGCAGAGCGCGAACACGAAACTGACGGCGCCGTTCAAGCGCGCGCTCGCGCCGAAAAGCGAGGTCATACCGGAGCCCGCGCCGGCGCGCGCGAGCCGAGTGAGGTGGGTGCGCGGGCGCGCGTAAGGGCTTCGATTGGTCATTGAGGCCTCAACGATATGGTTTTGCGGACCTGGCCGGTCAAGCCAGACGGGCGCCTTTCGTACGCTTTTTCCGGGGTAGGTTCGAGGCTTGAGGAGTCAAACAAGCCAGGTCGGCACGTTTGATTGTCGCGCGCGTCGGGATTACGTTACGGGAGGATGGATAACCAGGTTCAGCGCGAGATCTCCCGGCTGATGACGCAGATGCGCAGACTGTGCTCCTTGACGGTCAACAAGCGGCTGGCGGTGGTGGGTCGGAGTCTGCATGAGTATGCGGTGCTCTTTCGACTCGTCCACGACCTGGAAGTTCCACAACATGAGCTGGCCTATGATGCCGCCATCGATCCTGCCGCTGCGAGCCGCCTGGTGCGCGGGCTGGCGCGCGCCGGCTTCGTCACCACGCGCGTGGATCCAAGCGACAAGCGCCAACGTTTCGTCAAGCTGACGGCCAAAGGCCGGAGCCTGGAGCGCACCTTGTCGCCGGTGGTCGACGCAGCCCTGCAACCCCTCTTGTCCGGTCTGACGTCAGGCGAGGAGCAGCAGTTCCTGGCCCTGCTGCGCAAGGCCTACGGCCACGCCGCCCGCGCACATGGGGTCGAAGCGCGCGCGTGCGGGCGGGAGCGAAACGTCGAAGCGCGCGCGGGCGGGCGGGAGCGAAACGTCGAGGCGCGTGCGGGCGGGCGCGAGCGAAAAGTCGAGGCGCGTGCGGCGGGGCGCGAACGCGCGCCGGTCGGGCGCGGCGCAGCGCGCAAGAGGATCACAGCCGCGCGAAGCGCACGCCAGTGAGCTGCTCGCTGACCTCCCAGAGTCGCCGCATGTCGCCGGTGTCGTGCGAGCGCGCAGAGGAATCGACGCGGCGCGGCGCGCCGCGCAGCTCGAGCCAGCCGCTCGGGCCGAAGTACTCGCCGGTGCGCACGTCGGGGGCGGTCGCGGCGTAAAGCTGCGGCAGCGCCCCGGCGGCCGCTGACTGCCCGAGCAGCGGGTTGATCGCGCGCGTGATGCGCTCCCGAAAGCCGCCGGGCGCCGCCTCGAAGCCGCGATATTGCAGGTTCGTCGCGGCGTAGCCCGGGTGTGCTGCCACGCTGCGCAGGTCCACGCCCGCGGCGCTCGCCCGGCGCGCGAGCTCGTACATAAAGAGCAGGTTCGCCAGCTTGCTCGCGCCGTACGCGCCCCATCGGCGGTAACGCCGCTCGCCTTGCAGATCGCTGAAATCGAGCTTACCGAACTGATGCATCCCGCTCGACACGTTGACCACGCGCGCGCCCGGGGTGCGCGCGAGCAGCTCGAACAACAGCCCGGTGAGCGCGAAGTGCCCGAGGTGATTGGTGCCGAACTGCAGCTCGAAGCCGTCGGCCGTACGCCCGTAGGGCGTGGCCATCACGCCGGCGTTGTTGAGCAGCACATCGAGGCTCCCGTGGCGATCCAACACAATGCGCGCCGCGCTGCGCACGGAGCTGAGGTCGGCGAGGTCGAGCGACAGCGCCTCGAGCTCGGCCTCCGGCAGCTCGGCGCGAATCGCCGCGATCGTTCGCTCGGCCTTCTCGCGTGTGCGGCAGCCGAGGATGACGCGCGCCTCTTTTCGTGCGAGCGCCTTCGCGCTCTCCAGCCCCAGGCCGCTGTTGGCGCCCGTGATGAGCACGCGCTTGCCCGTGAGCGGCGGGATGTCTGCGATCGTCCACGCCATGTCCATCTCTCCTTACTCGGTCGGACGCTGCGCCGCGCGGCCGAGACAGACGCCGGCCGCGGCGGCGACCGCCTCCCGAAGTCCGTCGTCGTCAATCCGGGCCAGCGCACGCGCGAGCTGCTCGGGAAGCGTGGGCACGACCACCGGCGCCGGGGTGGGGCGCGCGGGACGGCTGCCCTCGAGCAGCTCGGGTAGCGGCCCCACGCGGAAGCGTATCGCGCGCACGTGGACGTCGGGGGCGCGGCGGCGTATCGACGCGAGCAGCTGCTCTTTCCAGTGCTCGAGCTCCGAGGCCCAAGCGGTGGTCGCGGTGTGTACGTACAGGGTGCCCGCCTGCAGCCGCACGGGCCGCGCGCGCCGGAACACGCGCTCCGGGACCGCGCGTCGCCACCAGTGAAACACGCGGATGGCCGCGACGTCGTCGGGCTCACGTCCGGGGTAGACGGCCTGAATCAGCTCGGCGAGGGCGGCGGGCGAGCCGCCGCGCCCCTTCACGCGCGGTCGCAGATTCACCGCGGGAAGTTAGCACGGCCTCGAGCCGACATGGGCGCGAAGACAGGCCTCGACCCGATTCGGCCGCGCGCGCCGCGGGTGCCGGTGTTTTGCCAAGTGCTAGCCTGAGCCGGCATGAGCGACGTATACGCCGTCGAACCGCTCGCGCGCCCGGTGGACGCCGACGTCGAGGTGGTAGGCTCGAAGAGCTACACGAATCGGGCGCTGATCTTGGCGGCGCTGGCAGACGGAGAGTCGTCGCTCTCGGGCGCGCTGTTCAGCGACGACACGCGTTACATGAGCGAGGCGCTGCGCCAGCTC
>CAZYWR010000210.1:0-3959 GCA_964651185.1 uncultured Polyangiales bacterium | reverse complement strand
GCGGCGAGTGCGACCTGCAAGACTTCACCTTGCGTCATGGTCCAGGCGCGAGCCGCTTCGAAGGCGGCGCTGCCGTCGAGGCCGAGACGCGTATAGAGTGCCATCAGCGCCGAGCTTCCGAGCGAGTCGAGACCCGTACGTTGGTAGCCCGCGGGCGCGTCGGGCGTGACGCAAGTCAACTTCTCGGGCAGCAGATCGGCGCGCGCCAGCTCGACCCACCCGAGAGACGTGCGCGGGGCGTGCTGGTAAAGCATCTGCACGCCCACGATGCCGCTGGCGAGAAAGGCGTCGGACACCGCTCGCGCGCCCACCGGGTAGGGCAGCACGAGGAGCGCCTCGGTGAACGGCGCGTCGCTCTCGCCCACGTCCGCGAGCATCGAGCTCTGCAGTCGATCCAGAAAGGGCGTCGCCAGCGCCGCGTCGTAGGCATGTCCCGCCGCGCGCGTGATCACGATCTCGGAGAGCACCACGGCCTCGCCTTCGACCAAGGTCGTGACCGCCTGGGTCTCATCGGTGGTGGTCGTGTCGCGCCACAGATTCGTGAAGCCTTCGCGCTGATCCTGCAGCGCGTGCACGTACTCGTGCGAGAGCGTCACGGTGCCACTTTCGGCGTCGGTCACGGCGTCTTCGACGATGGTGACGGACCGCGTCTGGTCGTCGTAATAAGCGGCCACGCCTTCGATATCGGAGGCGGCCATCGCTTGCGCGAGCGAGCTTCCGGCGGGCAGAAAGCGCAAGAGCCGCAACGAAACCTCGAGCACCCGGTCGGCGCGCGACGTCGCCTGCGACGCGGCCTCCGCGTTCGTCTCGTCTGTGAAGACGGCGCGCGTGATGATGCGGCTCGGCGGCATCATGGCGGGGCGCTCTGCGCGCTCACGCGCGGTGGCTGCGAACACCGCGAGCCGGCAGCTCGCTTGGCGGATATCGCAGGGCAAAGCCTCGAGCCCGTCCTCGTCGTCGCTGCAGGCCGTGATGATCCCGAGCCCGATGCAGCACAGCGCAGCGGAGCGAAGCGCGCTCATGAAATCGGGAGATAGCGCCCGATCAGCAGGCCCAGCCGTTCGCGCGTCTCGGCGGATACGCGCGCTGGCTCGGTGACGAGCGCGCGCGCCAGGGCCTGCGAAGCCGGGCTGTCTTCGGGCGCCGGCCAGGTCGCGATCGAGCCCAGGATGGTGCGTGCGAGCGCCACGTTTTGCGCCATCACGGCGAGCACGTCGTCGACCGCTACCTCGGCCACGTGCTCATGCCAGCAGTCGTAGTCCGTCACCAGCGCCATACTCGCATAAGGCAGCTCCGCTTCACGAGCGAGCTTCGCTTCGGGCATCGCGGTCATACCGATTACATCGGCGCCCCAGCTGCGATATAGGTGCGACTCGGCGCGCGTCGAGAACTGGGGCCCTTCCATGCACAAGTAGGTGCCGCGCGCGTGGACCACGGCTCCGGCGGCCCGCGCCGCCTCCGTCAGACAGCGCGAGAGCGCGGCATCGATGGGATCGGCCAGGCTCACGTGTGCCACGAGGCCGGCCTCGTCGAAGAACGTGCTAGGCCGGGAGCGCGTGCGATCGAGGAATTGATCCACCAACACGAGCTCGCCCGGATGCAAGTGCGCGCGCCGCGAGCCGACCGCGGAAACGCTGACGATCTGCTGTGCGCCGAGGAGCTTGAGGGCGTAGATGTTGGCGCGATAGTTGATTGCGCCGGGCGGGATGCGATGGCCACGGCCATGCCGCGGCAAAAAGTAGAAGCGCGTCGCGCCGAGCGACCCTATTACTACGGCGTCCGAAGGATCGCCGAAGGGCGTGCGCAGGAATTCTTCGTGCACGTCGCTCAATGCGCTCATGGCGTAGAGGCCGCTGCCGCCGATCACGCCGATGTGATGCATCACAGCGCGCCCTTCAGCGTGCGCGCCAGGGTCCGGTGCGCTCGTCCCGATCAAGGTCCGACTCCCTTCTTGGCATAAGGCTCGCGCTGCACTTGCAGCGCGAGCCGCTGGCCGTCGCGTAGCACCTCGAGCGTGGCGGTGCTGCCGACTTCCCCCGAAAGCAGCTGTTGAACCTGCTGGCTCGAACGGCCTTCGAGCGCCTTGCCATCGACCTTCACGACACGGTCGCCCGGGCGCAAGCCTGCGCGCGCGGCAGGACTGTCTGCGGGCACTTCGACTACGCGCACGCCTGCCTGCGACCACGCCAGAAGTGCGTGAATGCCCCCTGGCCAGCTCGGAGGTCCGCAGCTCGCGAGCGCGGCGCAGGCCACGATCCACGCCAGCGTCGAAGCGCGCGCTGGCGCGGGCGAGCGAACCGAAGCGCGCGCTGGCGCGGGCGAGCGAACCGAAGGGCACGCTGGCGCGGACGAGCGAATCGACGCGCGCGCTGGCGCGGACGAGCGAATCGAAGCGGGCGCTGGCGCGCGCGAGCGAAAGGGCCAAGCGCGATGGCCCGCAACTGGGAACTGGTCGAAGCGCGCCCGGGGGTGCGCGAGCGCAGCATAGGAGCACGCTCTCGGGCGTGCGAGCACAGGACGGCAGCTCATGTGCGCCACGTGTGCGCACCCAAGTCCAGGTAGGAGGCGTCGCTGAACGTTGACACCCTTACCTCGTTCTGTACCATCATTGTTGCCGTTTAGCCCCTCGCTCCGGGGGAGAGTCGGATCGCTTCGACCGATGTACAAGCTCGTCATCTCTGACGACGAAGGGAAGACCATCATCGTTCCCCTCGTCCGCGACCTGATCACGGTCGGCAGGCACGATGGGAACACGATTCGCTTGACGGAGCGTAACGTGTCGCGCTCGCACGCGCGATTCGTGAGAGACGAGAACGGCTACCGCATCGAAGACCTGGGCTCGTACAACGGCATCACCGTCAACGGCGCGCGCATCGAGAAGGTGTCGGAGCTGAAGGACGGAGACCGCGTGGGCGTGGGCGATTACGTGATCGCCTTGCGTGCCGAGAGCGCCAGCGCGGCCATGCCGCGCGCGCCCACCAAGACGCGTCCTTCTGGGCCGGCCGGCTTCGGCGCGCCGCCGCCCGCGCGGCTCGTGATGGTGTCACCGCCGGCACCTGGCGCTGAGTTCTCGATCACGAAGCCTGCCGTGAGCATCGGCCGGCTCGAAGAGCTCGACCTGTGCATCAGCCACCGCTCGATTTCGCGTGAGCACGCGCGCATCGCGCAAAAGAACGGCAGCTTCGAAATCGAGGACCTGCGCAGCGCCAACGGCGTACGCGTCAACAATCAGAGCGTGAAGCGCAGCGCGTTGAGCTCTGGGGATATCGTCGAGCTCGGTCAGGTTCGCTTTCGCTTCGTCGGCCCCGGCGAGAGCTACACGTTCGATCCGTCCGAGGAACAAGAAGTCGCGCTGATGCCCGCGCGCACGGGCCCGCGACGGCAGACGTTCTTGGGATTGATCGTGGTGGCGGCCGTGGCCGGTGGCCTGCTCGCGCTCTACCAAGACGGCAATCGGCAGGCCGGCGCCGCCATGCGCAAAGAAGAGCCCGCGGCGGTCGCGAAACCGGGCCCCGCCGATGAAGCGCTCGCGGCCGAGCCGGCGCAGCTCGCGCAAGCGCTCGAGAGCTGCCGCGAAGCTTTGCGCGCGGGGCGCTACGAAGAAGCAGGCCGCGCCGCCGATCGCGGGCTCGCGCTGCCGGGCGCGGGCGACGACCTGAGCGCGTGCAAGCGCGAAGCGAACGAGGCGCTCAGGGCGAGCTCTGCCTACGAGGAGGGAGCCAAGGCGCTGGCCGAGAACAAGCTCGAAGACGCCTATTTCTTGTTCGCCGGCATCCCGGACGACCACGCCTTCCGCGATCGGCCGGAGGTGAGATCCACGATCGAGCGCGTGGCGCAGGAGCGGCTCGCGCGCGCCAAGAAGGAGCAGCGCACGGCCCCGAGCGAGGCGCGCAACCTCGCCAGCTCCGTGCTCGAGATGCAGGACGTGCCGGCCAGCTTGCGCGACGAGGCCGAGCGCG
>CAZYWR010000209.1:0-8879 GCA_964651185.1 uncultured Polyangiales bacterium | reverse complement strand
GGGGGGCGCTGGCGGCGGGGGGCGGCCGGCTGCGCCCACGGGGCGGGGGGGCGGCAACACGATCGCGGGGCGGGGGGCTGCGGGGGCGAGCGCCGCGGCGATGGTGATCGACGGCGGCGGACGAACCCTGATGCCCGGGTTGATCGACAACCATGCGCACCTGACCATCAATACGCTGACGCTGACGCTGTTGATGACGGCCGATCCCAACTATCTGCAGATTCGCTCCGCGATCTCGGCCAGAGATTTCCTGATGGCCGGCTTTACCTCGGCGCGCGACCTGAGCGGCCCCACTTTCGGGCTGAAGCGCGCGATTGATGAAGGAGTCGTGGTCGGCCCGCGCATCTGGCCTTCGGGGCCGATGATCTCACAGAGCGGCGGCCACAGCGATTTCCGCGCGCTCGGCGCGCTGCCATCGTCCGTGCTCCATGATCCACCAGCTGGCGTGCGATTCGGCTACAACGCCGTCGCCGACGGCGTGCCGGCTGTGCTGACTGCCGTGCGCGAACTGCTGATGCAGGGCGCCAGCCAGATCAAGCTCGCCGTCAGCGGCGGGGTCAGCTCGAGCTACGATCCGATCGATGTCACCGAGTACAGCTTGGAGGAGATCAAGGCTGCGGTCGGGGCCGCCGAAGACTGGGGCACCTACGTGACGGTCCATGGCTACACGCCGCGCGCCGTCCGGCGGGCGATCGAAGCGGGTGTCAAGGTGATCGACCACGGCCAGCTGCTCGACGAGCCCACGCTCAAGCTGATGGCCGAGAAGGGAGTCTGGCTCGAGATCCAGCCTTTCTTGCAGGATGAGGACGCGATTCCCACCGCGCCAGGCTCGGAAAACGAGCGAAAGTATCGGCAGGTGGCGAAAGGAACGGACTTCGCCTATCGGACGGCGAAGAAATATGGCGTCAAGACGGCGTTCGGCGCCGACATCCAATTCAATCCGAATGCCAACGTACGCGAGGCGTTCTACCTACCAAAGCTCGTCAAGTGGTACACACCGGCCGAGGCGCTGAAGATGGCCACCGCGGACAACGCGGAGCTGCTCGCGCTCTCCGGTCCGCGCAATCCCTATCCCGGCAAGCTCGGCGTGGTGGAGGTTGGCGCGCTCGCCGACCTGCTGCTGGTCGACGGCGATCCGGTGGCCAACATCAAGCTGCTCGAAGACCCGGCGAAGAACCTCTTGGTCATCATGAAGGACGGGAAGATCTTCAAGAACGCCATGAGGTAACCACAACATGAATTGAGCGGCGACGATGGCCGCGAAGCGCGCCGGCAAGGACGTCGTTTGCCTCGCGGAGCTGTGGCTTCCGGGCGCTGACGCGCGGCGCGCACCGTGCTTGACTAGCGCGATGTACCGCACGCTGCCTCTCGAACGATTCTTCCTCGAGATCGAGGAGGGACCGGTCGTCCTGATCGCGACACGCCACCTGGGCGTCGACAACGTCATGTGCTTGAGCTGGCTGATGCCGCTCGGGTTCTCGCGCGACGACTGCGACATCGCCGTCATGACCGGACCGTGGAACAAGAGCTTCGACGCGCTGATGGGGAGCCGCGTGTGCACGATCAACGTCCCCACCGAGTCACTGATGAAGCAGGCCATCCAGGCCGGCACGATGTCGGTGACCGAGGGGGACAAGTTCTCGAGGCTGGGGCTCGCGAGGGGCGAGGCGATGAAGATCGACTGCCCGGTGATCGTGGGCTGCGCGTCGTACGCCGCGGTGAAGCTCGTGAAGTACCTGCGCGCGCACTCGATCCTGATCCTGCGGCCGGTCGAGGCGGCCATCGATCCGAAGGTCCACAAGGAGCGCAAGTTTCACGCGGTCGGCGACGGAACGTTTTTCCTCGACGGCGAGCGGCGGAACTATCGGCGCATCATGAAGGACAAGATCCCCGCCCACGTCGCCCGTTCGCGCTGAGAGCGGTCCGCCGAGGCCAAGATCCTTACGTCTCCTGTGCACCTGCCCAGGCACGCGCGAAAGGGAACTCGAGGCGTACTTGGACTGTCGGTTGCTGTGCCGCGGTTTCGGGCGAGTGCGCTGCGCATCGTGCGCGGAGAGCCATCTTGTGGCGATTTCGTGCAAAGGTCGCGGATTCTGCCCGTCTTGCTTGGCGGGCGCATGTGCGCGACTACGGCCACTTGGTGGAGCGGGTGTTGCCGGACTCTTCCGCAGCCTCCGACTTGCGTGCACTGTCAGGACGCGTTCTCACGAAGTCTGCATCTCCCAGTACGCGTCGCTTTGAAACCAACGGCCACTCAGGCCAGCGCGTCGAGCAGCGCGATCATGAGCGGGTCTGTTGCAGCGACAGCTCGTCGTAGGCGCTGGGCGTTGCTCCGTAGGCGCTCAGGGTCGAGATCGACCGCGTATGCGTGGCGTAAGAAATGGCGAAAGCCGAGCAACTGCTCCCAATCCCGCTCGACCGATTTGGGAACCAGCGCGGGCCGCACACCGGGCAGAGGTTCGGTCGCTTCCGCCAACAACTGCCGGTGCCAGTGCTGCCCGGTGCGCTCGGGCAGCCGCAGCGCCCGCTCGATCCTGACGAGCAACTGCTCGAGTGCCTGATAGGCGTGATCGAGCGAAAGAGCGACCCATGCTGCGTCCGCGTCGCGCAGCGCTGGATCGGTGTCATGCGCACGCTGCGCGTGTTTCTGGACCTGCTGCCAATCGCGTTCGATCTCGGCTCGCAAAGCGGTCAATCTGGTGTCGACGGGACTCACAGCGCCTGACCTTCCGCGCACGCCCTTTGCACGAGGCTGCTCGGAGCCGTCTCAGCGCGCACCACGTGAACGGCGCGATCGAGTGCACGCCACAGCACGGCCGTGAGCGCGTCGGGGTCGGGACAGGCCTCCGCGAGCACGTCCACGTCGCTGCTCTCCGTTGGGCGGCCCCAGGCGAACGAGCCGAACAGCCATGCTCTCCCACAGAGCTGCTCGCGGCGCGCGTGGACCACTGCTTCTTGCAAGCGCGGCAACAATCGAGCCTTGAGCGCCTCCGCCTCCGCCTCCTCGCGCGCCAAGTCGGCCTCGATGGCCCGCGCGATATGCTGGCGCAAGGTCGCGAAATCAGCCTGGTCCATGAGCTATCGTGGCGCATGACCAAGGACGGACGCAAGCGCTTCAGGTCGAGCGGCCAGCGCCGCGGCGAGCGAGGCGAGATCGGGTCGCCTTTCAGCGTGCCCATCACGGCAGAGTCCGGGCAAACGCCACGGGGTTGGTTGCAGGTCTGTGCGGTCTGCGAGAGCAGGGCGAGTTGCAAGCATCCGCCGCTCGTCGGCTTCGGCCGAGACGTACTCGCTCGAGGAGCGCCCTGCACGTGCTGCTGCTGGATCGGACGTATCACGAGCAGGGCAACGAGCTCGCGTGGCAGAGCTGGGCCGCTTGTCGGCGGAGGCGACCTGGCGGGACGCGAAGCGTTACTTCGCTACGTGTTGCGTCCGCCGCTCGCGCAAGAGCGCCTCGCAGCCGGAGACGAGGGGTTGGCGCGCATCGCGCTCAAGCGTGCGTACGCGGAGACACGGTCGCCTCGCCAAGAGGTTCGCGCCGCCGTATCAGAGCCTCCACCGGCGCAAACCTCTCCCCGGCGTCCCACCCATGCGCCCCGCGGACCCGCCCCCGAGGTTCTTGGATTTGCTTACGCGCCCGGTGGTAACCGTTCCCGTCCGCCCGCTCGTGATGCTGGCCCACGAGCGCCGCGTACACATCGAGCAGCGGACTCAAACGGTGGCGCGCCCGGCGGCGATCTCCTGCGCGAGGCCCGCTGCACTGCCGCGGACCGCGAACTCACTGCCGCGCATCTGTGTGCTTGGTTCGACTGGTCCCTTCACGTCGCGCTCTCCGCCTTCCGTGCGAGAAGGGGGACGGTCGTCGCGTGCTCGCACGGCGAGCGATTGTGCCATGCAGCCGATCCGCTGCGCTCGCTCATCCGTAGTTAGACCCGAGGAGCCTGCGTGCAGGAGGAGAGCCCATGCGCCACGTCATGTTGATCATATTCGCCTTATTCGCCGGAACCGCGCACGCCGAGGAGCTCTCGGCGAGCGCCGGCACGCCGCCGCCCGCGGCGAAGCCGGCCCCCGAGCTCGCGCGGCTCAAGCCGCTCGAAGGCCTATGGACGTGCAAGGGCGCGGCGCCCGCGGGTTCGCTGGGGCCAGGCTTGCCGGAGATGAAGTACGCGTCGACCTTTACTGTCAAATCAGCTTGGGACGGCTTCGCTTACACGATGACGTACGATCAAAAGAAGACCAAAGAGCACCCCATGCACTTCGCGGGAGGCTGGTCGATCGGCTGGGACGCCCTGCAGAAGAAGTTCATCTTCTCCTGGCTCGACAACATGGGCGACGTCGCCACGCAGACCGGCACGGATTGGACGGGCGACGATTTCGTCGTGATAGGCGAGGGGTTCGGCTTCGGCGGCCGCGCCTCCTTCCGCGATACGCTCACGCGCAAGGGCGACAAGGGCCTGCACTGGAAGGGCGAGTTCAAGCCGCAAGGCGCCCCCGCGTGGATCACGCTCGGCGAGGACGATTGCACCAAGAAGTAGCTTACCAGCCCGCGTCGCGCCCGGAGCACAGCGTCGCTTCGGTCGTCGCAAAGGACCTGCACACGTTCGCCTGATCGCAGGGCGCGGTGGCGTCGCCTTACGACATATGCTGGCGGCGGCCGATTTGTCGCGATCGGCCGCGTGCGCGGCCGCGCGCTTTTCGATCCACGCGTGCGGTGTGCGCCGCGCTAAAAGTGTCCGGAGGCGCGCGCTCGGCGGCGGCGCACTCGGCGTGAGCGGCGGCTCGAAGTGCAACGCGCTGCGCTGCCCGCGCATCTTCGCGCTCGGGCGCTGGCTGTCAGCGCGGACCTCCGAGCTGAAAGCTGAATCGAAAAATGTTGTTTGGGTCGTACTTTGCTTTCAGGGCGAGCAGGCGTTGATGCGTTTCGGCCCCAAAGGCCTCCTTGATGCGCGCTGTCGCGCCAGCACCGTTCCCGTTCATGAAATTCAGCCACATGCCGCCTCGAACATGCGGCTGAAGCGCGGTCCGGTAGCGCTGGATTTCGGATTGCACGGCGGCGGCCGCTTCGGGCGTAGCTGCCATACCCGCCGTGAACAAGTAGAGCTGGGCATCCCGATTGCCCACGGCGCTCGCCTCGGCGGAGGCGCGTGCCATGGCGCCACCCGCGTGTCGGACCACGTTGAGGCCGAGCTGCGAGCGTGGGGCGATCGCGTGATCGACGATCAGGTCGATGGCGGCATCGCTGAGATGATCGAGCATGTCGCTCGAGCCGCACATGGCCGTAGGCTCGGCGGGATCCTTGCTGATCGTGCCGACCTCCGAGAAGGGCATCTCTCGAAATGTGTTGTCGATCGGCGCATGCCAATCGAGCCAGGGCTGGACCCACGATCGTCCCTCGACCGCATTTCCCGCGAATGCTCCGATGAGCAAGACGAGTGTCTTCCCGCGAAAGGTCGCTGGCACCTGCGGCAGCGGCGGGAACCTCATGATCGCGATCCAAGAGGACAGCTCATCGGGCACCGTCGCTATCCAGTCGCGATAAAACCGCAACGCGTCCCGCGCCAGCTCTGCCGGATAGATCAGATTGCCACCATAGACCGCGGGTACCATGTAGAGATCGAACTCCATCGCCGTGACGACGCCGAAATTGCCGCCTCCACCTCGCACCCCCCAAAACAGGTCGCGGTTCTCCGATGAGCTGGCATGGCGAAGGATGCCGTCCGCGCTGACGATGTCGATCCCTCGGACGCTGTCTGCCCCGAAGCCGTAGCGGCGCCCTAGCCAGCCGATACCGCCGCCCAGCATGTAGCCAACAACCCCGACGTCGGGCGATGATCCGAGCAGTGCCGCTAACCCAAAGGGAGTGATCGCATCCAGGACCTGCCGCCAGGTGACTCCTGCCTCGACCCGCGCAGTGCGAGCTTCGACATCTACCTGAATCTTTGCCATCCGCGACGTGACGATCAACAGGTTGTCGTCGGCGGGATACAGCACGCCGTGTCCGGTCGACTGCACACCCACGCCCCAACCAGATTCGGCGGCAAACCGAATTCCTGCGGCAACGTCCGCGACGTTGCGAGGAACGAGGATGAGAGCCGGAAAATGATTGATGCTCAAGTCCCATCCGCGCCTGAGCCGTTCGTAGTCAAGGTCATCACGGACGAACACGTCGCCAGAGATCAACCTTTGTAGCGCGCGTACATGCCTGGTCATGCTGGCAACCTCCGCGTAGATATCGACCTCGATCGCGATGCACAAAGCGTTCTCGTGACCCACACGAACGCAGATCTTCGAATGAATCGAGCAGGAGCGGGACCGAAGCTTTGAAAGCTGAACGACGCCCTCGGTGGCTTTTGCCACACTGGAGCGAGCAGCGACCTCTCGACGCAGAGTTCCGGGCCGCAGCGCGACCGCGCGGGCGCAGGGCCGGGCTGCCCCGCCGAGTTAAAGGCCAATCCTAGCCCGCGCCGAACTCGACGTCGTCCAGGCTGCCCGTGTCGACGGCCGCCTTGAAATCGCCGCAGATATGTAGGCGGGTCAGGTTCTGAAGTACGGTCCTGAATTGTTCGGCGCTCATGGGCGCGTCTCCCAGATCGACGATGGTCCAACCCGACGCGGAGAGCGGCACGCGATAGGTCATCCAGGTCGCTCCAGGGTCCGGACTCGCGTCGTAGACGAGGGTGAACCCGCCACCCTCCAGCGCCACATCGGGGAAGAGAATGCGCTACGCGCTCTTTGATTTGCTCACGTGCTCTTGAGCAAATGGCTCGCGCCGCTGGAGCCTGAGCGTCTGTTCCTCATCGCAGGCCGCCACGATCAGTGCATGCGCCCGAGGCGGTCGAGGAGCAGCTCGCGCGCTGGCCTGGCGTGCACTGCACGTGGATGGATGGGGGCCATATCACCTCCATGCTGCGCCTCGGCCCGCCTGGACGGAGCTGCGCGCGCCTCAGTCAGTCAGCACGCGGCCGAGTAGCGAGCGCGTGGGCAGCGGCGTTACGCGCGGCTCGCTTCGGCTTCGAGGAGAGAGAACGGCGACGGCGTGGGCACGACGCGCTTGATCTCGAGACCAGCTGAAGCGAACAGCGCCTTCATCTCGGCCGCGGTGCGCTCGCGGCCCGGGAGCATCACCAGCATGTTCAGGTCGAGCAGCAGCGCCGGCGATGGCGCTCCGTCTTCGGGCACGAGCATCTCGACGACGACGACTTTGGCCCCGGGCGCCATCGCGGCGCGCACATGGCGCAGCACCTGCGCTGCGCGGTCGTCGTCCCAATCGTGCACGATGTGCTTCACCAGGTAGAGGTCGCCGCCGGTCGGCACGCCGCTCAGGAAATCTTGCCCGACGCGCTCCACTCGTTCGTTCACGCCGGCCGCCGCCAACGCAGGCGTCGCTGCTTCGACCACGTGCGGCAAGTCTTGCAAGACGCCACGGGCCGACGGCAGCTGTTGGAGCACCCAGGTCAAAAAGGCGCCGTGCGCGCCGCCGACGTCGACCACGCGCTTTGCTTGCGGCGGCTGCCAGACTGCGCTGATCGCGTGGATGGCCATCGCCGACATGCCCGACATACCTTCCGAGAACGCCTGACCTTCGGCCGGGTGCGCGCCGTAGTACGACCAGACGTCAGAGCCCAGCGCCTCGGCCGCGACCGACCCGCCGCGTCGAATGCACTCGTCGAGGCGTCCCCAGGGCAGCCAATGGCCGGGCGCGGTTTCGGCGTCGAGCAGCGCGCGCATCGACCCTGGCACGCCGGAACGCAAGAGCTCGCCGGCAGGCGTGAGCGCAAAGGTCCTCGGGCTCACTTCGCGCAATACGCCTAACATCGCGCCCGCGCGCATCACGCGGTACAGCGCGTCGGCGTGCAGGCGCAAGCGCTCGGCGATCGCCCCGGAGCTGGTGAGGCCAGCGGCGATCTCGTCGAACACGCGCAGGCGCGCGAGCGCACCCACGGCTTGGCTGGCCCATGCGCCCATCATGAGCTGCAGCAGTTGTTGCGGGGGCGGGGGAGCGTCGTGAGCGGAATGGGCAGCGTGCGACATGCGCGGTCTCCTTCGTTGTCGGCGCGAGGCTTGGTGGAGGTACGGGTCAGCGCCGCGTGCGGATCACGCGTGTCGGCGAAAACGTACGTGAGCGCGCTTACTGCAGAACGATCGCGCGGATCACGACATCGCCCGTGCGGCGAGCCTGGATCGTACAAGGATTCGGGCGCTCCATACGAGGCGATGATGCGGCGATCGCGAACGCCGGAGGCCGCGCTCGAGCAGGGCTGTTCGCGGGTGTGCGCTGCGCGCCGGCTCCCGTCACACACGTCGCATGGCGGCGATCAGCACGGCGCGTTCGATGCGCTCGCGCTGGCGGCGCGAGAGGCGCGAGACCAGGCGCACGAGCCACGTATGCCGCAGATAATCGCGACCTAGTCTCTGCGCCTCCGCGACCGAAGAGCGCGTGACGGCGGGCGTCCAGCCATAACGGCGGAAGAAGTCGATCCCGCTCGCCGGCGCGAAGCGCCAATCCGCTTGTGCGCGGGCGAGCATCGCCCGCCACGCCCGCATCTGCAGCGCTACGACCTCAGCGGTGACGTGCTCCAGGATCCAGGTGTGCGTCGCGGTGCGCGCATGCAGCTCGCTCGCGAGCGCGGCCACCAACGGCTCGTCGAGATACACGAGCAGCCCTTCGGTGACGACGATCACTCGGCGATAACGCGCGGCGATCTCGTCGAGTAAGGCTCGGCGAGCGGCTGTGTCGGCGAGGTCGATCGCGTGCCGCTCGACCGCGCATGCTGGCTTGGCCGCGCGCAGCACATCGGCCTTGAAATCGAGCAGCGCCGGCCGGTCCGCCTCGATCCAGACGAGGGCTTCGGGGAGAGGCAGCCGATACGGGCGCGCGT
>CAZYWR010000208.1:0-1526 GCA_964651185.1 uncultured Polyangiales bacterium | reverse complement strand
AACTCGGCGAGGTCGATGCTGATCGGATACACGCCGATGCGCACTTCGCGCTCTTCCCAGGTGATGGCGTCGGTGCCGAGATCGAGGTTCAGCACCTTCGCCGCCGAATGCATGAAGTTTTGGCGGTAGGATTCCGTGTGCAGGCCGATCAGGTCCGCGCCCAGCATGCCTTCCACGATCTCTTCACGCTGGGGCAGGATGCGGAACATGTCCGACGACGGCCAGGGCACGTGCAAAAAGAACCCGATGCGCGCGTCGGGCACGCGCCTGCGCAGGTAGCGCGGGACCAGCATCAGCTGGTAATCGTGGATCCAGACCGTGTCGCCCGGCTGCAGCTCACGCGCGACCACCTCGGCGAAGCGCTCGTTCACGGCCTTGTAAGCGCGCCATTCGCTGCCGGCGTCGAGCCGGACCTTTTCGAGCAAGTAATGAAACAGGGGCCAGAGCACCGCGTTGGAGAAGCCGTCGTAGTAGAGGGCGACCTCGCTCGCGCTCAGCGGCACCGGGACGAGCCGGCGTGCGCTCAGCTCGGCTTCGATGCCGGCGCGCGCGGCCTCGGGCACGCGCGTGAGATCGCCGACCCAGCCGATCCAGCGCCCCGAACCTTCGGCGTGAACTTCGCGCAGCGCCGTGGCCAGCCCGCCCGTCGATGCGGCGAGCGCGTGGCCCTCCGCGCCGCTCGTCAACGTCACGGGCAGGCGATTCGAGACGAGCAGGATGCGACCCATTCCGTTCCCTTCCCGGCCGCCGGACGTCGCCTCGGCCGCGCTGACAGTGTAGCGCCGCCGGGTGTCCGCGACCCAGCTCCGCCCGTGTGATACCTTCGAGCGCAGCCGCATGCACCTGTCGCGCGTCCTCATCACTTCGCTCGCGAGCGACGGCGCGCGCTTCGCCCTGACCCCGCGAGATTCGTCGCCGGTGTTGATGGGAACGGGGCCGAGTACACTCGTCACGGAGCTCGGCCTGTGCTTGCTCGCTGCAGGCTTCCTGTCTGCGTTGTTCGAGCGCTTGCGCATCCCGACCATCGCCGCGCTGCTCGGCGCGGGCGTGCTGCTCGGCCCGACGGCGGGCTTCGGCCTCGTCCATTCGGCCCAAGCCGTCGAGACGATCGCGAACCTCGGCCTCACGCTTTTGCTGTTCGTGATCGGGCTCGAGGTCAATCCGCGCGCCCTGTTGGCGAGCGGTCGCACGCTGCTGATCACAGGTGTCTTGCAAGTTCCGCTCACGATTCTCGGGGCGGTCGCGATCTTCCTCGCGCTCGCCCCGATCTTGCCCCACGCCTTCAGCAGTCCGTTCGCGATCCTCTATTTGGGCATCGCGAGCGCCTTCTCGTCGACCCTGCTCGTGGTGCGCGCGCTGCAGGAGCGGCGCTGGATGGACACGCTGGCGGGCCGGCTCGCGGTGGGCCTCCTGATCTTCCAGGATATCTGGGCGATCGTGGTGCTGGCCCTGCAGCCGAGCTTCCAGGCGCCCCAGATCGCGCCCATCGCGCTCACGTTCGGCGGCATCGTGCTCTTGGTGGGGCT
>CAZYWR010000207.1:0-7276 GCA_964651185.1 uncultured Polyangiales bacterium | reverse complement strand
CTTCGATCCCGACGCGCACCCGGACGACGAGATAAGGTCGCTCCTGCTCGCTAAACAAATAGCGTGGCGTGAACTCGGTCTTGGGCGCGATGTACTCCACCGCGCCGCGGAAGGCGGACGCTTCGGCGTCTACGCGGACCTCGGCCATCGACCCCAGTTGAATGCCGGTCAGCTCGCCCTGGGGGACGAACACTTCCACATAGGGATGCTTGGTGTCTGCGATCGTAATCGCCGCCGCGCCCACGGCCGAAAACTCGCCGGGCTTGACGTGGATGTCCACGACCCGTCCCGGCCCGACCGCCCGGGCCACGTGCTGGGCGAGCCGCTCCTCCTCGAGTGCGACGGCCGCCGCGGCCGCGTCGACCCGGGTGCGCGCTCGCTCGAGCTCCTCGCGGCGCGCGCCGCGCAGCGCTGCGCGCAGTCGTTGCTCGAGCGATTCGCGGTGAAACGTGGCGCGCGCGAACTCCGAGTCCGCGCGGTCGACATCGGCTTGTCCGACCGAATTGCTGAGGTGCAGAGATTGGGCGCGCGCCTTGGTCTTACGTGCCAGCTCTTCCTGCGTGCGGGCCGCCTCGACCTCCGCGACGAGCGCAGCACGATCCTCCGCGCGCGTCCCCGCTTCGAGCAACGAAAGCTCGGCGCGCATGGTCGCCTCGTCGTTGCGCCGGGCGCGACAAGCGAGCGCCGCCAGCTGATCGTCGAGCATCGCGAGCACGCGCCCGTCCTCGACCGCCTCGCCCCGCCTCACTTCGACGCTGTGCACACGCCCGGAGGTGGCAAAGGCGATGACACGTTCATCGTGCTCGACGACGCCTTGGAAGACGGGGCGCTTCGCAGCGGCCTTGCTGCCGCAGGCCGGCGCGGCGCACAGAGCGAGGGTGAGCATCGCCCACCTGAGCTTCTTGGACACGCCGAAGCTGTAGATCGTGTCGTTCGAAAGAACCGCACGCATGCAATATCACCAGCACGCGGCACCGAGTTGGGATCGTCCCAACGTGGTTTGCCTCGCGAGGAAGGTATGTAACTTGAGCCGTTCGGAGCAAGCAAGCGCGGTCCGTACATGCGCTCGTCGTTGGCCGAGCGGACAAACAGATCTTGAACGAAAGTCCGGCGTGCGAATGGAAACCAACTGCGCTGGCCATTAGTCAACTCAGGTTCGCCGCCGTTGGAGGCATTCTTGGTCGGGAGCGCAACCCCCCTGCGCAGCCGGCGGGCTCCGTTGGCCCGGTGGCTGTGGTGTATGGCGATCGCGGCGTGTTTTTCTCCAGACCAGGAAGAAAAGGCGCTGGTCACATACGACGACCGGCCGCTGCCCGACGCGGGCCTTGTGGATATGAGCACCTCGGACTCGGTGGGCGACGACGTCGATGGTGCGACAGCGCGCGATGCCGCCGCGACAGCAGCGCAGATGGACGCCGCCTTGTCGGGGTCGCTCGATGGTGCGCCGGCGAGCGTCGTGCCGGACGGCCCGGACAGCGGGGACAGCGAAGACGCCCCGCCGGCCGTCTTGCTTTTTCCGAGCGACTGTCGGGCGCCGTGGGAAGACCCCACCAAGTACCATCCGGCGGGCTACGACGCGCATGAGGTGCATGGTCTCGAGTCGAACCTGAACAAAGATGACTGCACGAGTTGTCATGGAGACAAGCTCGAGGGATGCGCCAATTCGCCGTCCTGCGACAATTGTCATGACGGTGGCCACCGCGACGGTTGGCGAAAGGACTGCATCTATTGCCACGGTGGCGACGAGAACATGCTCGGTGCGCCGCCGCGCGACATGGACGGCGTGAGTACGAAGACCAAGCTGACCTTCATTCCACACACGGACCACGTCACCAAGACCATTCACGCCGCATTCAACTGCGATACTTGCCACAAGAATTACCAAGACGCGCTCGAGCCGGGCCACATGTACGACGACACTCCGGGCAAAGCGGAAGTAACGCTCTCAGCGGGTCTGAGCAAAGACGGCAAATACGACGGGAATGGCCACTGCTCGAACCTCTACTGTCACGGCGACGGCATTACCCCCAACAAGAGCATCGCGCATACCGACCCGAAGCTAACTTGCGCGGGATGCCACTCGGATACGCCCGTGACGGGTTCACACATCTTTCACACCATCGGATTCAGCTGCGACGAATGCCACTCGCCGTCCGTGAATGACAGCATGGTCATCGTGGGGCCTGACAACCACGTCAACGGAAAAGTCGATCTGCTGATGCCCGACAACAACATGCAATGGAACGGTATGACTTGCACTGGGACGTGCCACGTGATCGTGGCCCATGACAACGACACGTGGTAGGCGACGATGGACAGCATTCTCCTTCGCTTGAGCTCCAGGAGCGCCCGGCATGCCTTCGCCGTGAGCCTCATCGTCGCGGCGATGTGGCTGTCGCGAAGCCGCGCCGACGCGGTCGACGAGGGCCAAGTGGCCCCCGAAATTCAACTCCAAGATTTGTCTGGGAAGGCCGTCAAGCTTTCGAGCTTTCAAGGGAAGGTGGTCCTGGTCGACTTCTTCGCGTCTTGGTGTGCTCCGTGCCGCGAGGAGCTGCCGGTCCTGGAAAAGCTCCACAAAACGTACCGCGAGCGAGGCTTGGTCGTGCTCGGCGTCAACATCGACAATGAGGTCTCGGCGGCGCGTAACTTTCTCAAGACGCTGCCTGTGTCTTTTCTCGTCTTGCACGACGCGGACAAGAAGGTCGCCAAGCTTTACGAGCCTCCCAGCATGCCGTCTTCTTATCTGATCGATCGCAAGGGCCACGTTCATCGCGTGCACAAAGGGTTTCGCGCGTCTGACGCGGCGAAGATCGAGGCCGAACTCAAGAAGATGCTAGCCGACTGAAGTTCCGTGTCGCATCCACGCCTTCGCGCGCTCACGGGCGTGTCCATGTTCGCAGTCAGGTGGTCGCGCCCTACCGCGGCGGCGTGGCTCGGGCGGCTACGCAAGGCCCAAGGGCGTGCGATTCTGGTGGGCGTGCTCGTGCTGCTCGCGTGCGGCGAGTCGCAGAAGATGGCCGTGCAGACCGCGTCTGCTACCGTCTATTCGCGATCGGACAGCAACGCGACCACGATCTGGGCGCCGCGCGTGCACGCGGGGCTGCGCGTGGGCGAATCGGCGTCCATCGACGCGGTTTATTCGTTGGACTCATGGACAAGCGCATCCGTCGACATCGTGACGGCCGCGACGCATGCGATCCATGAGGTGCGACACGAGGTCAACGTAGGGGCTTCTTACGAGTTCTCCGATTCGTCGATCATGGCGAGCTACCGTTATTCCACGGAACCGGATTACTGGTCACACGGCGGCGTGGTCAACTTGGCGTTCGACTTGGCCCAGAACAACACGACGCTCGCCTTCTCCGCCTTCGGCAGCAGCGACATCGTAGGCAGGGCTGGCTGGGCGAGCTTTCGCCGGCCGCAAGATTCGCTGGGCGGTCGCTTGTCGCTGACGCAAGTGCTCGGTCGCTACACCGTGGCGCAGCTATCCTGGGAAGCGCTGCGCATCACGGGTTATCAGGCGAGCCCTTACCGCTTCGTGGCGATTGGAGGGCAGGGTACCTGCGCCGGATCCGCCCCGTTCTGCGTGCCGGAGAGCCATCCGAACGAGCGTTTGCGTCAGTCAGGTGTGGCGAGCCTCAGGCAGGCCCTCGGTTCACACGCGTCGTTGGGTCTGCGTTATCGCTTCTATTTCGATGATTGGGGCATTCAGTCCCATACTATCGAGCCCGAGCTGATCTTTCTGACCGGCGAGCTGGGGACGCTCGAGCTGACCTATCGCTACTACACGCAGGGCGATGCTTACTTTTACCGTCCGCGTTATCTAGGCACGCCGCAGGAGCTTCGCTACGTGACGCGCGACCGCAAGCTCTCCACGCTCTACGACAATCAGGCCGGGCTCACCTACGAGCAAGGGTTCGCGCTCGGAGAGAGCGGAACCACCGTCTTCAAGCTGGGATTGCGCGCCGCGGTCGGACGCATCGTGTATCAAGCGTTCGTCGGCTTGCACCGCGTGGATATCCTGGAGGCCACGGGCACGCTAGGGCTCGACTGGCGCTGACCGATCCCGGCTCCGGCGCGCGCGCCTTCGGCCGAACAGGGCGAGGAGCGCGGCGCCAAGCCAGGGGTGCCACGGAGATTGGCTCGGCAAAGCTGCGCGCGTGCTGCAGTTTTCGGAGGAAGGTGGGGGGCTGCCGCGGCGATAGAACGCCTGCGCCACTTCCGTGACGCCGTCACCATCCACCGTGGCGGAGCTGTCCGATGCGAGCACGCTGGCGACGAACCACGCCTGACTTGCGTTGGGCGCGCGAAAGCGGAAGCGGACGGCCTTGGCTTCACACGCCTCGACGCCGAGAATCCGCCGTGTCCCCTGCTCCGTAAGATACGACGCTCGCTCTTGGGTCGCTTCGCCGCCGCAGCGCTCGCCCACCATGATCTCTGCGTCAGGTAAGAGCTCGAGCCCGAGATCGCGACCGCCCTCATCGATCACTTCGAGCGCGACTGCGTGGTTGCCCGCTGGATTCCTGAAGCGTAGCTCGACTTCGTAAAGGTCTCCTGGTGTGTATCCGGACATGGGCAGACCGCGGACGGCGATTGGCGGCGGACTGCCGCCGCTATGGCAGACCACACATGAGAAGCCGTCGGACGGTGAACCGGTAAAAAAGCGCCCTCCAGCGCCTCCCTCTTCTGCGGGCGCGGTAAACCGCTCAGGATCAGAGAATGCACGCGCGACCGGCGTGCGAGCCAGAGCTGGCGCGCCGAGGAGGCACAAGCTGGTCAGCAGTAAGGTGCGCATTACGGCGGCCCCGCATCATCGCTCGTCTCGGCAACGGCGTCGGCCTCGCGCGACAGCGCCCAGACGCGGATCTCCGCGTACCCGGGGGACTCCAAGGAGCTGTAGACATTTTCGCCCCAGCGGTTTTCTCCGCCGTGCTCCGCGCCGCCTGCCGCGATCGATAGGGGCTTGCGCAGGAGGGGAGAATCGAGCACCGATCGTTCATGCGCGAGCATGGAGCGCGCGCGCTCGTAGCTCTGCGTGAGCTCGTCCGTGGTCGCCGGTGCGAAGGTGGCCGTGTCGCTCGTCAGACGCGTTCGTCCGGGCCCAAAGACGCGAAAGAAGCGGGCCGTGGAGCCGTGACATGCCGGGAAACCACAATCGCGAAGCAGCACGGGATAGACATCTAACTCAAAGGTCGCAATTTCGGGCGCGGGAATGCGAACGGCACCGCTCGATGTCTCGCACGCGCTGAGCAAACAGGCGGCGAGCGGCAGCGCGCGTCCCAAGAAGTGGTGCGAACGCGACACGACGCGACGCTAACGAAGACGAGACGCACAGAGCAAGCGCAAAGAAAGTGAGCGCTCCGCGAATGGAAAATCTCATGCGTGGACATATTCGGGACGTAGTCGATGTGACGTCTGCAAGCGCGCACTGGATGAGACCGCTCTTGGGCTGGCCGCCGACCAGGGTTCGGCGCAGCGGCTGGTCATACGTGCGTGCGGAGATCGCGTTGGCGCTGTTGGCGTTAGGGGGCGTGCCAGGCTGCGCGCGCGTCGCGCCCTACGAGCGAGAACGGCTCGCGCGCCCTGACATGGCGCTCGGGCAGAGCGGCGACTTGAAGGCGGGCGAAGAGCACGCGCAAGCGTACCGCGAGGGTTCGAGCGGAGGTGGCGCCGCCAAAGGGGGCGGTTGTGGCTGCAATTGAGCGGCGACCTTCGCCTGCGGGTGTGCGGAGCTGGGCGGCGCCCGCGCGCCTCGCGTTCGCGCTGTTCGCGGCGCCGGTCGCGGGTTGCCAAGATGGAGCGGCCGGGCTCCACGTCTCGGAGGTCGATGCGACGTTCGCGTTCGCACATACCCACGTGGAGCGCATCGATGCCGCGACGACGAGCGCCGACGACGACGAAGTCAGCCGGCGCGACGAAGAGAGCAGCGCGCCCGTCGAGGACGGGAGCATCTCGGCGGACGACGCGAGCAGCGCGAGCGCCAGTGCGCCGGCGGCGGTCCCGATCGACGCAGGCCCGCCGCCGCGCAGCTGCCAACATTTGGCCGAGTTCACCAAGCAGGTGATGCCCGCGATCCTCGATCGCTGCGTGCGCTGCCACGATGGCACCAAGAGCAAAGCGACCAAGCCGTTCGACCTCACCAGCGCGCGCGATCAGAGCATGGCGGCGCAGCAGCGCACCTGCGATCAGGTGCTGAAGAACGCGCCCGACACCTCCGAGCAAAGCCCCATCTTCGCCGAAGTGAATCCCGGCGATCCGACGACGGTTCACGATTTCAAGTATCCGTCGAGCATGGCGTACATGGAGTATCGCGATACGGTCCTTGTCTGGTTGCAGACCGAGTAGCAGTCTGCGTGGGGATGTGGATGAAAGATGGGTTCAAGATCGGGGCGCACGCGCTTTTTGCACTCGCGCTTTTCAGCGTCGGGGCGTGTCATCACTCGGAAGGCCAAGCACTCCTCTGCACGCCAGACGAGGCCGGCCAGCTGTACCAGGACCGCATCGCGCCGGTGCTTACGGATGCGCGCCCGAAGAGTTGCAATCAATGCCATCTCTCGGGCATCGATCTGTCGCTGTTCGTCAAGAGCACGCCGTGCCAGACCATGGCCTGCATGCAGAAGCTCGGGCTCGTCGATCTCGAGCATCCGGATCAGAGTAAGGTGCTCGGGTGGATCGGGCGCGCGAAGCCCCAGAGCGAGTTGATCACGGCGTCGGTGATCGACCAGGAGTACGACGGCTTTCGTGATTGGATCCGCTACTCCGCGACCTGCGGCACGAAGGTCTGCGAGGCGTACGCTGATCCGTGCGGCGAGGATGTGCCAGACACATCCAGCAAGTGCGACGTCTCAGATCAAATAGGCGCTGGTTTCGTCGATCCGGGCGACTGCAGCGAGCTCACGATGGAGCAGCTCTTTTCCGCGGACGTCTATCAGTGGCGGGAGCGCTGTTTTCCCTGCCACTTCTCGAGTGATCAAAACGTGCAGGCGCCCAAGTGGGTCAACGACGTGAACAACGTCACCCAAGCGTCGACGCTCGCCTGCGCGACCGCGTCGCTCGAGACCATGCGCAACGTGCTCTCGTGGGGCCTCGTCGACCTCGACGCGCCGAGCAACTCGCTGTTGCTGCTGAAGCCGCTGTCGGTCGAGGCCGGTGGCGTGATGCACGGCGGGGGCCACAAGTTCACGGGCGCGTCCGACGAGACCTACCAACAATTCCTCGCCTGGATCACGCGCTACGCGGCGTGCACGGCGCAGAATCCGGCGCTCGCGCGCGCCGG
>CAZYWR010000206.1:0-7676 GCA_964651185.1 uncultured Polyangiales bacterium | reverse complement strand
GGCGTAGCTGAGCGCGACCACGCCCACGCAGATGGCGACCAGCACGGCGTAGTCGCGCAGTTGGCTCACGCCGCGCGGCAGGGCGTACTTGCCCTTGCGCAGATCGATGCGTTTGCCCCGTCGTACCGTGCGCCCCGCGAGCGCGAGCGCGCGGGCGAACACGGGCGAGACTGAGCCTTCGTCGGCGCGCTCGCGCAGCTCCGCGTCGGCCGGCTCGCTGCCCGCGCGCTTCGGACGCGCGAACGCGCGCGCTTCGATGCTCCCTTGAGCGGGTGGAAGGCTCACCGTCTCCACGAGCACGCCGGGCGGGAGCGCGAGCGCTTCGCCGATGCGTCCGAGCAGCATCTGCTCGTCGGCGCCTTCGCCCATCACCAGCACCTTCTCGATCGGCGGGCCGCCCTCGGCGCGGTACTTCATGACCGTCTGGTGCAGCGCGGCGCGAAACGCGAAGGGATGCGCGAAGGCGCCCTCCGATCCCTCGTTGAGCGTGCGCGCGAGCTCGCAGCTTCCGTTGCGCACCAGACAGACGTCGCTGTAGCTCGGCTCGAAGTGCAGGAGCAGGGTCGCGCCTTCGCCCGCGACCGGCACGAACGCAAGCAATCCATCGAGCGCAGCGCCGCCTACGGCGAGCTCGCGCGGGCTCACCTGCGCCGCAGCAAGCGTGTGCAGCAGCTCGCCGACCGCGGCTTCGGGAACGGCCGCCGCCAAAATTGCAAGCTCGCCGCCACGCGCGCCGACCTCCTGATAATCGATGACGGCGTCGTCGATCGGAAACGGCAAGAGCGCGTCGAGCTCGAACGGCAGCACCTCGCCGATGCGCTTGCGCGTCGCCTGCGGCAGCTCGAGCACGCGCAGCGAGGCGCGCGCGCCATCGATCGCTGTGACGATGGAGTCGGGCGACTCGCCCAGCTGGTCGAGCAGCTCGCGCAACGCGAGCGTGACGCGGTCGCCGCGCGGCGTGTCGGGCGAGAGCGCCTCCAAATTGACCTCGAGGTAGCGGACGACGGAGAGCGAACGCAGGCTCGTACGGATGAGTGCCCCGCGAATGCTGCGTGTGCCGATGTCGATGCCGAGAGTAGTGGCCATAGCGGTCTTTCTGTCGAGGCGTGCTGTGCCAGCGCGCGGGCGAATCCGGATCTGCAGCGCAGATCAGTCGAGCCGGTAGTAAGCGAAGATGCCGAGCGGCGGGAGCTTGCCGGCGTTGGGTGGCGGCGGCGTCCAGTTCGGGTCGGTGTTGATCACCGCGCGAATGTGGCGTTGCGAGTTGCCTGAGTGTCCGGTGACGTCGAGTGTGAAGATGTAGCCAGTCGTGCCGAACGTCTGGCGGATGCTCTTGAGCTCGTCTTGATCCTGAATTTGCAGCGGCGTGAACAGCAGACTCGAGCTCCCTCCGCCCGCCGCGACGGGGGCCGCGTTCTGGACCGCGCTCGCGCTCGCACCCGAGCCTGAGCTCGAGCCGCCGCCGAGCAGCGCGGAGAGCTTGGTATACAAGCTGTTCTGCTGGCCGGTGATGAAGTTGACGAAGTCGGATCCGCGCGAAAACCAGGGCACGCCGCTCGCGATCATGCGCGCCATGTTGATCAGGTTGACGAACTTGAGCGGCTCGAGCCCGGTCTGATCCGAGCACAAGGGCTGCGTGCGCGCGCTCTTGAACGTGCACAACCGCGCCAAGATCACGGCCGGCTCCGCCTCGTTCGGGTTCACGCGCATCTGGCCATAGATCGTGATCTGGCGCCGCGTCGGATCGTCCAGGTCCGGCTCTACGAAGGTCGCCCACACGTCGTCGGTCATGCCGCGCACGAGCCGTAGCTCCTCGAGCGTATCGAACGGCGCGTTCTTGACGGTGTAAGGCTCGGGCTGTTCTTTGTAGTAGTCCGTCTCTTCGGCGCCGGCGCTCTGCACCACGCTCATGACCGGATCGAAGTTCGCGCGCTGGCCGTCGACGTCCCACCAATCGATCACGCTCGAGATCAGGTCGAGCCGGGTGGTCAGGCGGCCCTTCTCGTCGAACTGCGAAAACAGCGGATCGTACTTGTTCGGACTGGGCTGATAGCCGCCGAGCAACGAGTAGAGCAGGCCCGCCACGTTGGCCTGGCTCGTGGGCAGATCCTGCATGCGCGGATCGTTGACGTTGATCTTGCCGTTCTCCGCGCACGCGGCCACCTCGAACGTGCCTTCGACCTTGCCGAGCCCTTCGCTGCGCTCGGCGTCGAACCCGGCGTCCATCACGTCCACCTTGGAGGAGTCGAAGTCGGCGAACGGCTTGAGCAGCGCGTCCGCGAAGCGCCAGACCGGCAGCTGCGGCGGTGGACGGCCCAGCAGCAGCTGGTAGGGCGCGGCCAACAGCTGGCGCAGGTTCTTCTCCTGCCCGATCAGCATGCGCGTCAGGTTTACGCCGCTCTTGGCGAGATACTCGGCGCGCAGCTGATCGCGCTCGGCCGTGGCGGCCGAGAAGCTTATCCCGGTCGTCTCGTGCAGATCGGTCACCAGGATCGACAAGATGGCGATCGCGATCAGCGAGAGCAGGAGCGCGAAGCCCTGCTTGCGCCGATCTCGTCGCGGGCGCGCGTCAATACCTGGCATGGTTGAAGGCCCAGGTCATCGGGAGCGACGCGCGCGTCACGTACGACTCGCGCTTGTCCGGATCGGCGATGGAAGGGATGGTGATGCGGATCTTGACTTGCGTGGGCAGACGGTTGGTTTGGCTTACGCCGGCCATGGCGTCCCAGCTCTCGACCCACTCCCAGGTGGCGGAGTCGAGATATTCGAGCTCGAACTCGACCACATCGGTCAACAGCACCTCGACGCGTCCGCCTTGTTCCGGCTTGTCGTCCGGGCGCGATTGCATGCGGCGCGCGAGCACCTTGCCGTGTCCGTCCGGGGCGTCGGTAAGGAAGTAAGAGATCTCGTTCTGATCGGACTCCTTCGCGTCCCGGTAGACGCGTGTATGCGAGACCGAAGTGAAGTCGATGCGGTCGCCGAACCCGCTGTCTTTGCCCACGAAGGTCGTGCGCATTCCCTGGAGCGAAGGCGTGATGTTGATGTGCGTCGACACGTAGGCCATCGACAGCTCGCGCACCATGCGCTCCATGGCCATGCGCAGCTCGTGGTAGCGATCGAGCTGGGCTTCCAGTGTCTTCTTCGCGCGCGAGGTCTGCGCGAAGCCGCCGTATACGAGCGCCCCGACCGCGGCGAACAACGTCATCGCCACCATCACCTCGATCAAGGTCATGCCCGCGCGGCCCCGACCCTGCGCACGCCTCCGCGTCATCGCGTCGTCCCCGTCGCCGGCGTGGTGGTGGTGGTGGCAGGAGTCGTGGTCGTGGTGCCGGCTGCGCCCGTGGTCCCCGTCGCGCTGCCTACGCCGCCGTCCGAGTCGTCGTCGTCCGGCAGAATGATCTGCTGCTCGGTGACCAAGAACTGCACCACCGAGAGGCGCTCTTCCTTCTGACCTTCCTTCCACACGACGTCCACGGTGGCTCGGCGCACGCCCTCTTCGATCACCGGCTTCATGAGGGGAAAGGCGAGGCCCATCACCATCTGCGACATGGGATCGAGCGTGCTCTCCTGGATCATGCCGCCGTCGCTCGACCCCGAGAACTCGCTGCGGCCAGCCCCCCCGGAGAGCATGTCGGTGACGGTACCCAGCCGGTCCTTGGGATCTTGCTTGTTGAGCTCCGCCAGCCGATCGAGCATGCCGTGGTCTTTGGGCGCGCTCTTGCCGCCTTTGTCGTCGTCGCTGTCGTCGTCGTCGTCGCTGCCGACGCCGCCGTCGCCGTTGAGGTCCGGGAGCTTGATGCGCTCGACCTTCCACTCGCAGGTGAACCCGTCGTGCTCGCCCTCCTTGCAGCACTCGTCGCGCTCGTCGAGGTTCGTGCCGGGCCATCCTTCCTTGGCGATCTTCTCCTCGATCTCGGCCATCTTGCAGCGCGCCAGCATGCTGGCGATGGTGGTCGTGCGCGCGCGCTGCGCGATGCGGATGGCGCCCGCTTCGCTCGTGAACAGCGAGCTCAGCCCGATCGCCAGGATCACGACCGCGACCATGACCTCGAGCAACGTGAAGCCGTAGCGGGTGAGCAGCCGCTTCATAGCCGCTCCTCCAGCTGCGTCTTGTCCTCGTTGCGCTTGGTCGGGTCGTCCATCAGCACTTCGGGCTCGAACGGCACGTTGTGGATGACGCCGCGGCCGGTGAGCGGATGGATCTCGACCGAGTAGATGATGTCGTTTCGGTCTGCGAGCTGCACGACCGCGTGCTGGGTAAGCCCGTTGGGAAAGAAGAACAGATCGGTCTTGCCCTCGCTGCGCGGTTTCACTTCGTGGGCGACGATCACCTTGGCGATGCGGATGTCGTCGCCGACCGGCTGGGTATCGAAGCGCGCGATGGGCTTTCCGCTCGGCGTCATGAGCTGCGAAAAAGGCGAGCTCGGCAGGATCAGCTTGTCGGTCGGGTGCTCCATGCGCCGCTGCGCGAGCTCCCACGGATCGACCGCCGCGGTGCTCTCGTCGTTCTTCTTGCTGCGGTCATCATCATCATCGTCGTCATCATCATCATCGTCGCCTTGCTCGTCCTTCCTGGCGCGCTCCGTCTCGACGCGCAGCGGCGCGTCGCTGCGCACCAACGTGATGCGCCCGTGTGCCTCGCTGAGCGCGAAGGTGTGGTGATCCATGTCGAGCGTGACCCGCACCGTGGTGCCCTGGGTGAGCGCGCGGTGGTACGCGTAACGCGCGAGCGCGGCCAGGCGCACGCACGCGCTCTGCAGGTTGGCCTTGGTGATCGACGCGAGTCCCAGCGACGCCGCGCTGGCGCCGATCGCGATGATCACCACGACCAGCATGATCTCGATCAGCGTCAGCCCCGCGCGCGGACTCGCGCCCAAACGCCCGTTGGGGCGCGCGCGCGAAAGACCAGCGATCGGGGCACAGCACGGCACGGCTACTGCTTTTTCTTGGGGATGTCGTCTTCGGTCTCGAACTCGCCGTCGGGACCCGCCGACTTCACGCTGATCTCGGTGCCATCGCACTCGATCAGGAAGTCGTGATCCCACGGGTCTTTGGTGGCGGTGCTCTTGTCGATGGCCTTGTCCTCGATCAGCTGATCCATGGTGGGACAGTCGCTGTTGTTGGTGGCGATATAGAGCGCGACGGCGCTGCGCACGGTGGCGACCGCCGACTCGGTCTGACGGATCTTCGCCTTCTGCAGCTGCGGCAAGACCGCGATGCCCACGCCCGTGGCCACCAACGCCATGATCACGACGACGATCATGATCTCGATCAGCGTCATCCCTTGTTGACCCGCACGCCGGCGCGCGCGCGCAAGAGGATGCTCGCTGGGCGCCGGGATACGGCGCGCAAGGCTCAGGCTAGAAGCCTCCGAGCCTGAAGACGCTGCCAAACGTCGTGCACAAGAAAGCGAATGTTGCTGGAACATATGCGGAGCCTCTCTATTCACATCACGTTGTCGTCGTCGAGCCAGGAGCCGCTCGGCCCGGCGCTGAGCACCTCGATCTCGGTGTGCTCGCCCAGGCGGCAGTGAAGGTGAGGCGCGCGGCCCCAAGCGTCGAGCGGGAGCTCACTCAGGTACTGCATGCCGCTCTTCGGCGGGTGCACGAGCTCACTCGGGTCCTGCGGGCAGCGCCCCAGGTCGGCCACGAAGGCGCGCGTCGCGCGCGCGACCTCGGCCAGCGTGGCGCGCGTGGCGTGCACCTCGGCGCGGCGCTGTCCCACCACGTACGCGCCCGCCAACAGCGCGCACACCGCGAACACGCCTAGGATCGGCAAGAGCCGCCGCCCCGAGAGCGGCGCGCGCAGCGGGCGGTTCGTGCGCTCCCAGGGGAGCGCGAGACGGCCGCTGCGCTTGTTCCCGTGCCTCGGCATGCTCAGCCCCCCGTCACGAACTCGTTCATCTGCATGAGCGGGACCAGGATGGCGGCCGTGATGCCGCCGCTGATCCCGCCCATGATCAGGATCATCATCGGCTCGAGCAAGCTGGTCATGGTCTGCACCTGCGCGTCGACCTGGTCGTCGTAGGCGTTGGCCACGTTCTCGAGCATCGCCTCGAGCTCGCCCGAGCGCTCGCCGATCGCGATCATGTGGGTCACGATGGGCGGGAAGCGCTTGCTCTGCGCGAGCGGCTTGGCGATCGACTCGCCTTCGCGGATCGCGTCGCGCGCCTCGCCGACGACACGCATCAGCTCGGTGTTCACGAGCACGTTGCGCGTGATGTCGAGCGCCGTGAGCACCGGCACGCCGCTCGCGAGCAGCGTCGACAACGTCCGCGCGAAGCGCGCGCACGCCACCTTCGTCGTGAGCGGGCCGATGAGCGGCATCGCCAGCACCATCAGATCCCACTGCTTGCGCCCCTCGGGCGTGCCGTGCCAGCGGCGAAAGCCGTACACGGCGCCGGCGGTGCCGGCGATCATCAGGTACCAGTAGTCCGTGAACATCTCGCTCACGAACATCAGGAGCCGCGTGTACCAGGGCAGCACCTGCCCGAAGTCCTCGAAGATCGCGGTCACCTGCGGGACGACCAAGGTCATCATCACGGTCACGACCAGAAACGTCATGACCACCATCATCGCCGGGTAGGCGAGGGCGCTCGAGACCTTGTTCTTCAGCCGCGATTGCGACTCCAGCACGTCGGCGAGGCGCGCGAGCACTTGGTCCAAGTTGCCCGAGGCCTCGCCCGCAGCGACCATGTTCACGTACAGATCGCGGAAGATCTTCGGGTGCGCGGCGAGCGCCACGTTGAACGCGATGCCTTCGTTGACCTTGTCGCGGGTGTTGGTGATGGCGTTGCGCAGCGCGTCCTTTTCGGTCTGCTCGATCAGCGCGTCGAGCGCCTCCACCAGCGGGATGCCGGCCTTGAGCAAGGTCGCGAGCTGGCGCGTGGTGAGCGCGAGATCGGTCTGCGAGACGCGCGAGAGCAGCCGCTTGAGGCTGACGTTGCGCGCCTCGCGCCGGGCCGCCGCGGATTCTTCCTCGAGCTGGGTGACGAGCACGCCCTGCCGCCGCAACGCCACGCGCAGGGCCTTCGGACTGTCGGCGTCATCGATGCCCTTGACGTCCTTGCCCGCTGCGTTGATGCCGCGCCACGCGTAAACCGCCATCGTTTACTCCAGATCGCCCGCCTGCGTCGCCGCGAGCACCTCTTCCACGCTGGTCACGCCGTACAAGACTTGGCGCGCCCCATCCTGGCGCAACGAGCGCATGCCGCCCTGCATTCCCGCGCGCGCGATCGTGTTCGAGTCGCTGTTGTTCACGATCTCCTTTCGTACCAGGTCGGTGATCACGAGCAGCTCGTAGATGCCGATGCGGCCGCGGTAGCCGGTCTGCGCACAGGCCTCGCAGCCGATCGCGCGGTAGAACACCGGGCGCTTGCCGCGCTTGTCTTCCTCGAGCATGAGCTCGTCCGGCTTCAACAGATGCCCCTGCTCCTCGGGGTGCGGCGGCGGGGGCGGAATGCTCCCCGGCACCGGCGGAAACCCGCTCGGATCGATGCCGAGCGAGCGCAAGTCCTCGTCGCTCGGGTTGTAGGGCTGGCGGCACTTGCGGCAGAGCTTGCGCACGAGCCGCTGCGCCAAGACGGCCATCAACGACGACGAGATGTGGAAAGGCTGCACGCCCATCTCCACCAAGCGCGTGACCGCGCCCGCCGCGTCGTTCGTGTGCAGCGTGCT
>CAZYWR010000205.1:0-8136 GCA_964651185.1 uncultured Polyangiales bacterium | reverse complement strand
CGACTTCGACCACGATGCGCGCGAAGAGATCGCTGTCGGTCCGCCCATCGTACGCGACGCACAGGCCACGCTCGCGCGCGCTCGCGGAGGCGTCGGCCAAATAGCCGCACAGCGCCTCCGCGATGCCGCGCACCGTGCCCGGGTTCAGCTCGTCTTCGCGCGGCCCGAGCGGCGCGCGAATGCCTGCGGTGCCGAACTTAAGCCGAATCGCCACGGTCATGCCACCGCGTCGCTGGCCGGCACATCGATGCCCGCGAGCGCCAGGAGCCGCAATGCGTTGCTGGTCTTGACCACGCCTTCGCGCAGCTTGTAATCGAAGCGCATTTCACCCTCTTCGAACACGTCGGTAAAGTGCACGTTGTGCACGCGGCCCGGCAGCTCCGCCTCGAGCGTCGCGAGCGCCACATCGTGCGTCGCCACCAACCCCAGCGCGCCGCGTCCGAGCAAATGCAGGAGCACGGCGCGCGCGCCCTGGTGACGCGCGTGGGCGTTGGTGCCGCGCAGCACCTCATCGAGCAAGAACAACACGGGTGGACCGCGATCCAGGTCGGCCACCACCATGCGCAGACGCGTCAGCTCGGCGTGAAAGTAGCTCGCCCCGCGCTGCAGCGAATCGGCGACACGCATGCTCGCGCGGAGCCGCACCTCGGGCAGCGCGAACGTGCGCGCGCACACGGGTCCGCCCGCGAGCGCGAGCGCTGCGTTGAGCCCGAGCGCGCGCAATAACGTGCTCTTGCCGGCCATGTTGGAGCCGGTGACGATCAGCGCGGTGCCGGGGCCCGCCAGCTCGACGTCGTTGGCCACCCGCGTCGGCGCGGGGAGGAGCGGGTGCACGAGGCCCTCTGCCGTCAGGCCCGCACCCGGAGCGGCGAGCTCCGGAAAGATCGCGTCCGGGTCGACGTGATGCAACGTGGCGAGTGAGCACAGGAGCTCGATCTCGCCGACGCCGCGAAACCAGGCCTCGCAGCGCGGTCCGATCGCGCGCACGAAGTGCTCGACCCGCTCGAGACACAAGAGATCCCAGAGCGTGAGCAAGTTGAGCACGATGTAGAGGGGGCCCTGCGTGCGCAGCTGCGCGAAGCCCTCGTAGCGGGCGAGCCGCGCCATATGCGCCGCGGCCGAGCGCTGCTCGTGGCGCAGCTCCGTTTGCAGCGCTGTAAGGTGCGGCGCGGTGAACGGCTCCTGCTCGATCGTGCGCAGCATCTCCTCATAGGCCTGGGCAAAGCCGATGCGCGCAGTCAGCATGTCGAGCGCCTGGTGCACGGGCTGCCGCAGCGTCCACAGCAAGGTCCCCTGCGCGGCGAGCACGATCCACAGCACGAGCCGCGGCGCAAACCCGAGCTCTACCAGCGCGAGTGAACTCGCCGTCATCCCGAGCAGCGCGAAGGTGAGCGGCTTCAACCAGGGCCGCGCCGCGAACACCGGCTCCATCTGGAAGAGCGCCATGAACGGCGCGTGATCGAGCTTTTGGCCGCGCGTCTGGCGCGCCGCGCCGAGCGCCTCGATCTGCTCGCGAAAGGCCGGCTTCGCGCTCAGCTCGAGCACGGCACGCTGGCGTGCGCGCGCAAGCTCGGGTGCTGCAGGTCGGCTCAGCGCCGCGGCCAACGCGCGCTCGCCCTCGGAGGTCTGCGAGACATCGATGCGTTGAAAGAGCGAGCCCGCACCGATCAGATCGACGTCGCTCGCGTAGGGGTGGTCGGCGGGGAGCAGGCCTTCGCCCCGGCTCGGCAGCTCCTGCCACGTGCCCGCGATACGTCGCAGGTGGCGGCTGTGGATCTCGATCCGCACCTCGGCTTCGTGCGCCCGCGCGAGCACGCGCGCGTGCCACGCCACGGCCCCGAGGAACGCGACCGCGAACGCGGCCGCCAGCGCCAGCGCGTGCGGAAACGCTTGCTTGAAGCTGGCGATCAGCGCGGCTGCCCCGGCAAAGAACAGAATCAAGCGAAACAGCGAGATGACGTTGGCCCGACGCTCGAGCCGAGCGCGCTGGGCCGAGAGCTCTCGGACCCGCGTCTCGTGGTCCGCGACACGTTCGCTCAAGGTGTTCACCAGGCGTTCATAGCGCACCCGCGCGGGCACGGAATAGCGGCGGCCGAGGCAAGGTTTCCAAGAAAGCTTGCTATGCTGTCGCCCATCCCAGGCATGGTCCCTCACGACCGAGCTTCGACTGCGCGCAGGGCGGTGCTCATCCTGAGCGCGCTGCTTGCGAGCGTCGGCGCCTATTGGATCGGCCGTTCCTTCTTCGTCGACGGGCGGCTGCGCTTTGGCAATCCGGTGACCGCGGGCCCGCTCGAGGCCGCCGGCGGCTTCGCTTTGCAGCCGCGCCAGGTGCGCGCCGAAATCACGCGCGTGCAGGGCAACCCGGTCGTACGCGAGGGCGACAAATGCGAGTTCCTGATCGAGCGCCGCCAGCGCGACGGCCAGTCGTTCTACTGCAACGCGCAGGTCGTGTGCGGCGGCCGCTTGTTGTACGGCGGACCGGATCGCGGTTACTTCCCGTGCAAGCTGTTCGAAGACGATCGTCCGGATGTCATCGGGAGCGATCCCGTCACCACCGCAGCTGATCAGGACGCGGCCATTCAGATCAACACACGCGAAGGTGTCATGCGCATCTGGGATGACGAGCGCGGGTCGTTGGGCCAGTTCGCGGTAGAAGCCGAGATCCTCTCGGTGCAGTGAGCGCGCCGAGCCAGAGCGGCCCCGCAGCCCAAGGCACCTACATGGCCCATCGGCCGAGCACGCCTGCTCGCGCTCGCGCGTGATCGGGCGGCGTTGACGCCCGAAGGAGGACCTGCACAATCGCCGTGCGATGCGGCTCGTGTGCGGCCCAATACCGGTGGTCCTCGCCGTCTTCAGCGGCGCTTGCACCGGCTCCGATCCGGTCGCCCCCGCTGGCGAGCCTTCGGGCATCGACGGGGCGGTCCCCGGAGGCGACAACGCGGAGGTGCCCGTCGGCGCGGACGCGCCGGTGACCCACTGCGATTTGGCACCTTGTGAAGGGCGGAGCCTGCTCGGAATGCAGCTTCCAGCGTGCTGTCTTGCGGACGGTGTGTGCGGCGTCGGCTTTGTCGGCGTCCCGAGCTGCTTCGAGACGGCTCACGTGGACGGCGCGAGCTGGCTCGACGGCGGCTCGGCCCTGCAGCCTATTGCGCTCGATCCCGCGTGCATGGGCGCGGTCCTCGCGCTGGCCGGAGACGCGAGCTTCGTGCTGCCAGGTTGCTGCGCGCCCGAGGGAATATGCGGCTTGAACACCGAGGTGCTCCGTCAGTTCACCTTAGCGCCGTCCGCGAGCTGTGCGGCGGGCTTTGGGCCGAGGGAGCTGCGCGTGCCCTGCGACTATGGGCGGGCGCTGGGCGCCGACGCTGGGCTCATGGCCGATGCGGGGCTTGCACCCGATGCGTAGCGGGCGCAGCGACCAGCTGCTCGATCGCGTCCGGCGCCTTGGGCAGCGCGCCGGTGAGCACCTCGGCCCCGTCATCGGTCACCAACACGTCGTCCTCGATGCGGATGCCGCGCACGTCAGCGAAGGCGGCGAGGCGGCTGCGATCGAGCGCTTTGTCGCGCAAGCCGACGCGCGCCGGATCCGCGAGCAAGGACGGCACTTGGTAGAAACCCGGCTCGATCGTCACCACCATGCCGGGCGCCAGGTCCCGATCGAGCCGCAGGTAACCGAGCCCGAACTGCGCGCCGCGTGTGCGCCCTGGCGCGTAACCAGCGCGATCGCCCAGATCTTCCATGTCGTGGACGTCGAGGCCGAGCAGGTGCCCGATGCCGTGTGGAAAGAACAGCGCGTGTGCTCCGTCTTCGACCAGCGCGCCGACCTCTCCGCGCAAAATGCCGAGCTCGACCAAACCTTCCACCAACGCGCGCGCGGCCGCGAGATGCACGTCGCGATAGCGCGCTCCGGGCCGCACGCGCGAGATCGCGACCTGCTGCGCCTCCAGCACCAGGCTGTAGAGCTCGCGCTGGGTCGCGCTGAAGCGCCCCGTTACGGGCCAGGTGCGCGTGATGTCCGAAGCGTAGCCGCTGTCGCTTTCGGCGCCGACGTCGGCCAGCAGGAGCTCGCCCGCTGCGGCCACGCCGTCGTGGCGCTCGTTGTGCAGCACCTCGCCGTGGACGCTCACGATCGAGCCGTAGGCGGTGGTAAAGCCGGCGCGCGCGATCTCGTGCTCCATGGCGGCGCAGATCACCTGTTCGGGCACCCCGGGCGCGGTCGCGCGCATGCCGGCGCGATGCGCTTCGACGCTCACGGCCGCGGCGCGCCGTAGCTCGCGAAGCGCGGCTTCATCGTGTACGAGCCGCAGCGCCACGATCGCGTCGAGCAACGGCTCATCGAGCTCTTCGCGCCCGAGCCGGGCGGGCTCGCGCCCGAGCCAGCGCGCGAGCTCGAAGGCTGCGGCCAAATCGAGCGGCGGCACCGTGGCGACGGCGCGTCCGGCCCGCAGTTCCGGCAGATCCGCCCAGGTCGCGACGCTCAGCCCCGTGATTTCGGCGAGCTCTTCGCGGCCCGGGCTCGCGCCGTGCCAAAGCGCGGCATCGGGCCCGATGGGCGCCACGATCAGCCGCGTGTGCTCCCCATCGAGCCAAAGCGCGCTGCCTTCGAGGGGGAAGCCGAGGAAGTAAAGGAAGTGGCTCGAGGCCCGGAACGGGTAGGAATTCGCCGGATAGTTTCGTGGCCGCGCCCAGCCCGCGGGCACCAATGCCGGTCGCCCCGCAAGCCGCGCCTGGAGCCGGGCTCGCCGGTCGGCGGCCGCCGCCCGCAGAGGGGTCGAAAGGGGTGAAAGCACACTTCCAATATACAGCGGACCCAGCCACATTGCGGCGGTGCGACCTTGTGGGCGCCTAGCCATTTGCAACTCTGTTTCCAGCCAGTAAAAAGCGACGCTTCCCGCTTCCGACCCCTTATCAATCCGAACGCTTCATTTGACAGTGTGTCAATAGGCCGAATAACTGATTGGTCGGCAAGGTCGGCGGGCTTATGAAATTAGGCGACCAACTGGACGAGATTGACCGAAAGATCCTCGCGGAGCTGCAGGAAGACTGCAAGGCGCCACTTGCTTATGTAGGCAAGCGGGTAGGGTTGTCGGCGCCTTCGGTCATGGAGCGCATACGTAAGCTCGAGGAGGCGGGGATCATCCTCGGCTATCACGCGCTGCTCAACTCCCGAAAGGTCGGGCTCGACGTCACGTCGTTCATCGGCGTGTCGACGAGCCCACAAGGCATCCAGCAGCTCGAGTCCCAACTGCCCGACTTCGACGAAGTGCTCGAATGCCACCACGTGACTGGGGGCTACACGATGCTGCTCAAGGTCAAGACGCAGAACACCGAGACCTTGGAGCAGCTGATCAGCCGGATCCGCCTGCTCGAGGGCGTGACGCGGACGGAGACCTTGGTGGTGCTGTCGACGCGCCTAGAGCGCACGTTGGTTCCGCTCGGCATGCCTGGCGGCGAGTCGGCGCTCGAGACGCGCACCCCGGCGCGCGATCAAAACAAGAAGCGCACGAACGGTGTGGTCGTCGAAGCGCGCCCCGGCGTGCGTGAACGAAATGATGAGGCGCGCGCTGCGCGCGAGCCCATCGTGGCCCGTGAGCAGACGGTTTCTGGAGACGAGTGAGAGGGCTGCCCCGGGGCAGCGGAGGAGCCAGTGATGAAAGCGCGATGGGAGCTCATCCGACAGAATCCGCTCGCGCGCGCGAGCGCGCGCTTCGCCGAGGCGAGCGAGCGAGGCCTATATCGCCCGCAGACGGAGCACGACGCTTGTGGCGTGGGCTTCGTGGCGAACATCAAGGGCAACCGCTCGCACGCGATCGTCGAACAGGGGCTCTCGGTGCTCGTGAACCTCGAGCACCGCGGCGCCACCGGTAGCGATCCGCTCACCAGCGACGGCGCAGGCATCTTGTTCCAGCTGCCGTTCACGTTCTTCGCCGCAGAGGCGGTGCGGCTCGGCTTCATGCTGCCGCGCCCAGGCCAGTACGGCGTGGGTATGCTGTTTTTGCCCCAGGACGGCGACAAGCGCGCGCATTGCGTCCAGATCATCGAGCGCGTGGTGCGCAAGGAGGGCCTCGTCCTGCTCGGCTGGCGCGAGGTGCCGACCGACGCCGACAAGGCGGGGCCCTTGGCGCGCGAATCGCTGACGGATCACCGGCAGCTGTTCGTGAGCGGCGCCGCGGAGATCGAAGACGAGCGCGAGCTCGAGCGGCGCATGTACGTGGTGCGCAAGCGCATCGAGCAGGTCGTGCGCGAGATGGGGCTGTCGGGTCCGGGCGGGCTCTACGTGTGCTCGTTCTCGTCGCGAACGATCGTCTACAAGGGCCTGCTTTTGCCCGAGCAGATGCGCTACTTCTACCTCGATCTGCAGGATCCGCGGGTGGAGAGCGCGCTCGCGCTCGTGCACCAGCGCTTCAGCACCAACACCTTTCCCTCCTGGGAGCGCGCGCATCCCTACCGCATGATCGCCCACAACGGCGAGATCAACACGCTGCGCGGCAACGTCAACTGGATGCACGCGCGCGAGAAGGCGCTCGAGTCGCCGCTGTTCGGCGACGACGTCGACAAGCTCGTGCCGATCATCGACGAGACCGGCTCCGACTCGGCGATGTTCGACAACGCGCTCGAGTTCTTGGTGCAGACCGGGCGCGAGCTGCCGCACGCCATGATGATGATGATCCCGGAGGCCTGGCAGAAGCACGAGAGCATGTCGGAGGAGGAGCGAGCTTTTTACCGCTACCACGCCTGCATGATCGAGCCCTGGGACGGCCCCGCCTCGATGGCCTTCACCGACGGCCGCGTGATCGGCGCCTGCCTCGACCGCAACGGCCTGCGACCGTCGCGCTACTATGTGACCCACGACGATCACGTGATCATGGCGTCGGAGGCGGGCGTATTGCCCGTCGATCCGCGCAACGTGAAATACAAGAACCGCCTGCAGCCGGGCCGTATGTTCCTGGTCGACACCGTGGCCGGGCGCATCGTGGACGATCGCGAGATCAAGCAGCGCATGGCGGCGCGCAAGCCTTATCCGCAGTGGCTCAAAGATAACCTACTTACCCTCGACGACCTCAAGCGGCCGACCGGTACGCGCGACTCCTCGATCTTCCCGCCGGCCGGGGCCGAGCACCGCCTGCGCGATCTGCAGGTGTTCGGCTACAGCATGGAAGATCTCGACGTGCTGGTGGCGCCCATGGCCAACGACGGCGAGGAGCCGATCGGCTCGATGGGCAACGACACGCCGCTCGCGGTGCTGTCGGATCGCCCGCAGCTCCTGTTCCAGTACTTCAAGCAGCTGTTCGCGCAGGTCACCAACCCGCCGATCGATCCGATCCGCGAGGAGCTGGTGATGTCGCTGAAGACGTACCTCGGCGCGCAGCGCAACCTGTTCGGGGAGACGCCGGCGCACTGCCGCCTGATCGAGCTCGATCACCCGGTGCTCACCAACGAAGAGCTCGAGCGGCTGCGCGGCCTCGAAGACTCGAAGGGCGACATCCGCTCGGTGACGCTCAACGCGACCTTCAACGTGGCGAAGCACGGCGAGGGCCTGGCGCGCGCGCTCGACAAGCTGTGCCGCGAAGCGTCCGACGCGATCGAGGACGGCGTCAGCGTGATCATCATCTCGGATCGCGCGCACAACGAGCGCATGGGGCCGATCCCGAGCCTCTTGGCGGTCGCGGCCGTGCACCATCACTTGGTGCGGGTCGGCACGCGCACGAAGTGCGGCCTCGTGGTGGAGTCGGGCGAGCCGCGCGAGGTGCACCACTTCGCGCTGTTGATCGGCTACGGCGCGAGCGCGGTCAACCCGTACCTCGCGTACGACGCGCTCGATCAGCTGATCGAGCAGGGCGGCGTCAAGCACCCGATCGAGAAGGCGACCGCCAACTACAAGAAGGCGGTGGGCAAGGGCTTGCTCAAGGTCATGAGCAAGATGGGCATCAGCACGCTGCAGAGCTACCACGGTGCGCAGATCTTCGAGGCGATCGGCCTGAACAAGGACTTCGTCGATCGCTACTTCACCTGGACCGCCACGCGCATCGAGGGCGTGGGGCTCGAGATCATCGCGGAGGAGGCGCGCCGGCGGCATCACTACGCCTATCAGGTGCACCTTCACCTGTTCGATCCGCTCGATCCGGGCGGCCAGTACAA
>CAZYWR010000204.1:0-4494 GCA_964651185.1 uncultured Polyangiales bacterium | reverse complement strand
ACTCCGAGGCGCTGGCCTCGATGTTTTGCACGCGCGCCTACGTCAAGACGGTGCGCGCGCGCTTCCCGCACCCGCACACGCTGGCCACGGCCTTCAGCTGGGTCTGAGCGCGAGACTGACCGCTAGCGCACGCAGCGCACGTAGCCGGTGTCGTTGAAGTAAGACAACTCGCCCGTCTCGAACGAGACCGCGTAGTCGTCCGCGACGGCGCTGAACGGTGAGACCCAGAACACGTCGCTCGGCGTGTCCGGGAACGCGACCGGGTCGATCGCGGGCTTGGCGCGCGTCGGGTCCACCAGGCTCAGCAGTTCGTTCGTCGTCGGTATGCGGAAGCCGCCGCTGCAAGCGCCGCCGATCTCGCTCGGCATGTAGCGGGTGCTCGGCACGCTGCGCTTCCAGACGAGGCCCGTGGCGCGATCGCTCACGGTGTCGGCGTTCGCGTCGACGGCATAGCGATCGGCCGGGGTCGCAAACGGCGGTTCGGCGCCGCCACGCACGCAGCGCACGCGGCCGTAGGGGACGTCATAGGAGTAAGTCCGGCGCTGCCAGTAGTTCACCTTCCATACTGCGCTGGGCGCGTCTGCCTGGATGGAGCTCGAGACGAACAGGAAGTTGTCGGTGTCGCCGAAGTAGTCGACATCGATGCCCGCCTGATTGTCGCCGCGCTCGCTGTGAAAGAGCGAGACGAGCTCGATCAGCGTAGGCAGGCGCCAATCGTCGTAACCGCCGTAAGTCAGATCGTCGCAGTATGCGATGGCGTCCTGGCGCGTGCAGAACGCCGCGCCCTCCTCCGTGTCGCAGCTCGGGTAGCTCGTCGGAATTCCGATCTGCCAGACCAACTTGGTCACGTTGTCCGTGACCGTCTGTGTGTCGGACGCATAGCTCTGCGCCGTCTTGGCGCCCGCGTTTCCATCGGGCATGGGCCAGTCCGCGAACTGTCCGCGGCAGGTGTAGCCGAGCGCGGTGGGCACGCACGGGTAGGGCGCTTTGCAGCCGTGGTCAGGGGGGCACTCGCCGGGTGGACGCGCGTCGGGCCCGGCATCGCTCGCGATGGGCCCCGCATCACCGGCGCCAGGCCCGGCGTCCAGCGCGGGCGGGAGCAGCGCGTCGCCGTCCGGCGCCGAGGTCTGCATCGAAGCATCGGTCCCACGGGCCGCGTCGCCGGCGGGAGCGGCATCGCTCGGCGCGCTTGCCGCGCCCGCGTCGAGGCCGTCGCGCTGCAAGGAGACCGCGATCGTGCGCAGCGCGTGGGAGACGAACTGGTCCGCGATCTGCGCGTGCGCCAGCGGCCGGCCCTCGCTCCAAGCCTCCAGCGCGACTTCGAACGCGGCGCTTTCGTCCTGGCTGCGCGCCGGCACGATCGGAATATCGAGCGGCCAGCGCAGCTGCGCTTTGGAGACGACGAGGCTGGCGCGCGCGCTCTTGCCTGCGTCCGTGATCAACGACAGCGCGGCGTGCAGCTCATCGACTTGCGTCCGAAGCGCTTCGTCGTCGCTCGTGACGGTCAGGGTGACTTGGGTGGTGGCGACCACCTGCTCGACGCCCGCGTTGCACGCAGCGAGCGCGAGCCACGAGATCAGGATGGCGAAGCGAGAGCCGGTCAGACGAGCCCCCTGGGTGAGGCGCAGACATGCGTGGCAGCGAGGTATCGCCGCCGGCGCGCGCCGTCAAACCGTCCAGCTGCCTCAGAGAGGGTGAAAGGGCGCGACCAGCACCTGCGACTGGCCGCTCCCATGTTTGGCGCGCAGGAGGTTGAGCGGCGCGGCGCCGGCGTCGCGCTCGGATCGCCGCCGCGCGCTCAGTCGAACTCGGTCGGGAGCTGGGGCTCTTCGTAGTGGGCGAAGCAACGCGCGATCTGGCGCGGCAGGATACGCGTCAGCGAGAGCGGTGGCAGCTCGTCGCGGCGAAAGAAAGCGACGGCGTCGATCTCGATTCCGTCGCCGTGCGCGTGCGCGCCGCCCCCCACGATCTCGCACAGCACGAACACCTTCCAGGCGTGAAAGGCGTACGCGGGGTGACCTTGTCGATCGCGGTCGAGGACCGCTATCACTTTGCGCGCGCGCACCTCGAAACCTGATTCTTCGCGTACCTCCTTTTCGACCGCGCGCGAAGGCGACTCGCCCACATCGACCCAGCCGCCGGGCAAGGTCCAGCCGCCGTCGCTGCGCTCCTTGACCATGAGCACCTGCGCTCCGCCGTCGGGCTCCCCGCGGAACACGGCGCCGCGCACGTCGAGCTTGGGCGTGGCGTAGCCGGTCGCGCCCGCCAGCAGCAACCTGCGGACGTGCGCGGCGGTCTGCGCGCTCGGCTGAATGGCGCGCTCCATGATCTCGAGCCCGAGCGCGCGCAGCGCTTCGTAGCGCTGGCGGTCGAAAGGATTCTCGCTGAAAGTCAGGCCGTTTTGCGCGATGGCGGCGATCTGTCGCGCCCAGGGCAGCCAGGGGAGCGCCGGCGTGCTCGCCGCGACGGCTGCGCCTGCGCTCTGCCATTCGGCGCGCAACAGCGCGTAATGCGCCTCATCCCAGCGCCGGCCGCGCAGAAGCCAAGCCGAGCGCAGCACACCCTCCAGGGAGAAGCCGAGCTTCTCGGCCACGCGCCGGCTGCGCGCGTTGTCCGCGAGGATGGGCGCGTTCACGCGCTCGATGCCGCCGTTCGCGAAGGTATGGGCCAGCAATAACTGGCCCGCTTCGACGGCGTAACCTTGGCCCCAAACCTCGCGGTTCAGTACGTAGCCGAGCTCGGCGTTCTGATGGAGCTCGCTGGTCACGCGCAGGCCGATGCCGCCGACCACGCATGCGGGGTTGTCGCGCTCGCAAATCGCGTATTCCGCGGCGCCGGTGCGGTACGCTCGCGCCAGGTAGCCGTCGAGGAAGGTGCGCGTGTCGTCGATCGTGCGATGGCGATCCCAGGCCATGTAGCGCGTCGCCTCGTCATCCGAGGCGTAGGCGAACACCGCTTCGGCGTCGCTCGCTTCGTAGCCGCGCAGCAGGAGCCGGGCGCTCTGGAGCCTCGGCGGGCGATAGGTAACTTCGGAGAGTGCCATCGCGAGATCCTTAGCAATGGCCGTCGCTGCTCGCACCCGCTGTCGCTCTCGCCGAGCGCCAATCTGAGGCCGCCTCCAGGAGTGGGGCGCTGATCGCGCCGGGCGTGAACGCGGCCGCGCTCCAGTCCGCGCCGGCGCTTCCGCCGAGCGGCAATCTGATGGCGCCCCGTTCAGCCCGAGCGCGAGTGATGGAGCCGCAAGCGACGCTCGGCGAGCTGTTCGAGCTCGCGCTGCGCCTTCAGAGCGGTGGATAAGCGTTTTGCATGAGCTCGCGGAACTGGGCCGAAAACCAGCTGCCGGACAGCGGCGCGTCGGGGAGGGCGCCAGTCGGGTTGTCGCCATTGCGAGCGTTGCCGCCGTAGCTCGGGTCGCACATACGATCGAAGCCCTTGCCATCGTCGTTTGCGATCTGTTGGCTGGCTCCGTCCGACTCGCCCGGGGGCTTGATCCAGACGTAGGCGTCGATGCCGGGCGCGGGCATCGCGCGCGGGCGCTCGCCGAGGCCGGCGCCCGATTGATTGCACCAGTTGCCGGCGTGTACACGCCGGTCCACGCGCGATTGATCGACGAACGTGTCGACATCGGTCGCGCTGCTCGCCGCGCTGGGCCGCTGCGGCCCGCCCCAACCGTTGCGAGAAGTGTCGATCAGCATGCCGATGTCGCTGCCGAACCCGAGCGAGATGAGCTCGTCGCGTAACCCTTGCGCGAACGACTGCTCGTCGACGTACTGATTCCAGTCGACCCACTTCGCTTGCCGTACGGACTGACCCCCGACCATCGTGCCGGCGTTGAAGTAAGGTTCGATCAAGGCCGAGTAGTTGGCGACGTTGGTAATGAAGCCATGGATGTTCTCCATGCCGGCCATCTGCGCGACTTGGAAGAAGAGCTGCGCGGAAGGACCCAAATTGCTGTCCCAGCCGAGCCAACCGTGATGCCCCGCGTCGATGTAGTTGTAGACGTTCGGCAGCGCGCCGAGCTTTTGCAGTGCGTACGTCACGCCCTGCACGTAGCCGCCGTTTGCCTGCATCTTCGCGCACAGCTCCACGTTGGTGTTGGTCACCAGGTTGGGTAGCGAGTCGACCTCGATGATGTTGATGATGTGCAGCGCTCGGTACTTGGGATCGCCCATGACGGCGGCGATCGGGTCGATGAACTGCGACTTGTACTTGGGCAGGTCGTCGGGGCCGAGCTCCCCGTTCGAAGCCAGCGCTGAACAGTCGCGTCCGGGCAGATCGTAGATCACGAACAGCGCGTACCCGGCGCCTTGTGCGAGCGCGGCGTCCAAATGCCCGGCCAGGCCGAGCGCGCCGTTCACGCCCGCGATGGCGGCAATCCGGTCGAGCCAGACCGCGGTCGGCGTGTTCGCGACGCGCTCGCCGCCCGGCTCCGCCGCCGCCAGCGCCTGCCACTCCGGGTTCACGTACCCGGTCGCGCCCACGAAGGGGTTGTCG
>CAZYWR010000203.1:0-6182 GCA_964651185.1 uncultured Polyangiales bacterium | reverse complement strand
GTCGCTGGCGTCCGGTGCGCCTGTCTCGGCCAGCTCCACGTAAAGAATCTCGAGCGGATCCTCGGCGCCGGGCAGCGCGATCACGTTCAGCTCGGCGACCCACGTCTGATTGAGCGTGCGCATCGCGTGGGCGCGGTCGATGGAGATTTGGCGATCCGCGAGCTCGGCGCACAAGCTCGCGATCCAGGAGGGCCCGAAGGAGCCCTCGAGCCGAATGCGATAGGCGTTCGCACCCGTCTGCGTCACTTCCGACCAAGCGCGGTTTGACGGGGCGAGCGTCACGCGAGCGGGCAAAGACTCGGGCATGCTGGAGTTTGAAGGGAATAGCCGGCTCGCGGCAAGTGCATCGTGCACGTCTCCGGCGCTTCCACGGCGCGAATCTGCCGCGGATTTCCGCGTTATGTCCGCGCGGCTGCCGTTCGCGTCAGAGTGGTGCGCAAGCGAGCGTACGCCGCAACGGAGAGCCTGCGCGGGCCAGCACGAGCAAGTGGTAGTCCGCGAGGAACGGGTAGCTGCACAGCGGCGCATAGCCCCGCCGCAGCGCCGTCGCGTAGAGCGGCCGTTCCCACTCGAAGACCTCCACGTAGCGCTGCGGCTCCGCCGACACGACGACCAAGAGCTCGGGCCGATACGAGAAGACGTACGGCACGTCCGTGCGGCGCGAGAGCGCGACCCGACGATCATTCAGTCCGAACGTGTCGATCGTAAACCAATCCGAATAGTAAGCGACAGCACCTACGTCGAGCAGCGCGATGGTCGGTGCGGTCACCGCGAGCCGCGACTTCCGCAACTCTTTTGCAAGTGCCACATGAGCACGCGCGAGGCCGGCGCCGTAGTCGAGCCAGCGCCGCCGCGCCTCGGGCTCGTGCGCCGGGAGCGCCAGGCCCGCGCACAGGCCCCACGCGGCGAGCGCGAGCAGCGGCTCTGCCCAACGCGGCAGCGCAAGCGGAGCGAGATCGGGCAGGCGGCGAGGCGCTCGGGCGGGCGTGGACGCAGAGCCGGGCGTGGGTGGTGGAGCGAGATCGGATACGCGGGCCGGCGCGGCAGCATCCGGGTGCGCGGGAGCGGGCGGAGCGATGCTCGTCGGAGCGCTCCGTGCGCGCAAGACACGCGCGTGGAGGCGTCCCGCGCCGGCCCCCACGAGCGCGGCGTAGCTCGGGAACAGCGGGAAGAGATAGCGGCCTTCGAAGCCCATGACGTGCGCCGGAAAGACGAAGAACAGCGCAAACGCGCCGAGCCCCGCGAGCGCTGGGCCGACGCGCCGGTCGCGAACGCCGGAGAGCGCGAGCATTCCGAGCACGGGGTGTTCCCAGAGCAGCGGCGCGAAAAACGCGCGTAGCTCCGGCAGGCCGGCAAAGCGCGCCTGGCCCTGCGCCTTGACATAGAACGAAAGCGGGAAGGCGAGGCCAAAGTAAGCGTAACGCGCGGCGAAGTACGCGGTGCCCGGGAGCACGAGATAACGCACCGACGCGCGCGCGAGGAGCGCGCGGCCGGGGCTCCGTAGGACGAGCCACAGAGCGAGCGACGTCCCGAGGCAGGCCAACGCCCCCTCCGGGCGCGCGAGCGTCATGAGTAGAGCGAGGATGGTGAGCGAGCGCGCGCGCAACGCGGTCGGCGCGGAAACGAAGCGCGTCGACACCAGCGCGAACGTCGTCAGGAGCAGTGCCGCGAGCGCGGTCTCCATGCCGGAGATCGCATGGAGCGCCAGCGGCCAGTAGGCGGCGCAGAGCGCGAGGCTCGCAACGGCCGCAAAATGCCGCGCGCGCACGTCGAGGCCGCGCGTGAGCTCGTACGCGAGCGCCGCCGCGGCCGCGACGCTCGCCAGCGCGCTCGCGATCCCGGCGAGCTTCGCGAACAACAGAGCATCGAGACCGAGCGCGTGTGGCAGCGCGAGCACCCCCATCCAGAGCGCGGTCGTGTAGCCCTCGACGGGCGCGCCGCGCGGATTCCAGCTCGGCCCGAGCCCCTCGGCCAGATGTTTCGCGTAGCGCATGGTGATGAACGTGTCATCGACCGTGAACGGCCAATAAACCCGTGCGCGTGCCACGATCGCGATCAGGCACAGTGCACCCGATGCGAACAGCAGCGCGCGAGAGAGCGGGACCGGCATGGGCCAAGTCATGGGCGCTCGTCGCCGCGCGCGCAATCGTTGCCGCCGTATCTACGCGACCAGCCCGCGGCGGCGCCGCCCACCGCGTTCGCTGTTGCCCCTTTGATCGTGGGTAGGCGCTTTGGTCCGCCGCAAGTGCTTTATCCAAAGACAAGCGCTTTATCCAAAGACAAGCGCTTTGCCGCAGTTGCGTGACTTGCCCTATGCTTCAGGGATGTCGTTGGACCGCGACGAGGTAGCGCGAGCGGCTCGGACGGTGTTTGCACGTCACCCGGACGTGCGGCTAGGGCTACTCTTCGGTTCGGTGGCCCGCGGAACGGCCGGCGCACAATCCGATGTCGATATCGCCGTGTCCGGTCCGTGCGTCGACCTACCGCTGCTCGCTTCGCAGCTTTCGCTCGCGATCGGGCGGGAAGTCGACGTCGTCGCGATCGACCGCGATCCTCCGATCGCGCTGCTCCGTGCGCTGCTCGATGACGCTACCTGCATCTACGAAGCGGCCCCAGGCGCCGAAGCATCGTTCCGCGACCGCGCCAGCTGGGCGGTCGAAACCGACGGGCCCCTGATCGATCGCATGGCCCGCGCCTACATCGCGCGCCTCGCGGCAGGGGCCGCGCGGTGATCGCGCCCGCTCTGGTCGCGACGAAGCTCGCCGAGCTGCGCGACCGCCTCGCGATGATCAGAAAGCACCGGCTCTCCCAAGCTGGGGAGTACGCGAGCTCGCCCGAGGCTCGCGACCTCGTCGCCTTCAATCTGATGCTGGCCGTCCAGTGCGCTGCCGATCTCGCCGCCCACCTGATCTCCGACGAGGGACTGCCGCCGGCTCGAGGATTACGCGACCGCGTTCGCGGGCTGGTTGAATCAACACCTCGGGGAACAGCCGACGTAACGCTATCGAGCGGGAAGGCCCCGCGCGCTCGCGTCCACTGGCGCGGCGCGCCTGCACTCGCCTACATCTGCAGGAGCTCTTTCACCTTCGCCACCACCTGCGGGCCCTGGATGGGCTTCGTGATGTAAGCGTTCGCGCCGAGCGCGAGCGCGCGCGAGCGGTCTTCCTGCGAGCCTTCGGTGGTCACCACGATGATGGGGACGTCCTTGTAGCTCTCGTCCGAGCGGATGCGCTTCACCAACTTCAGGCCGTCCATGATCGGCATGTTGATGTCGGTGATGATGATGTCGAAATGGTTGCCAGACAGCTTGCGCAGGGCATCGACGCCATCATCGGCCTCGGTGACCTCGATGTCGCGCACGCGCTGCAGCGCGAACACGAGCAGCTGCCGCATCACCTGCGAGTCCTCGACCACCAAACATCGATAACGGGCCATGTCGCCTCACCTGAGACTGTCGCCGAGCCCGGCGAGCGCGTCGAGAAGTTCGCCTTGTCGCTGGTACAAGTAGGCCGCCACCAAGGCGGACGCCGCGTGCGCCGCGAGCAAGTGAAAGAGCTGCTGGTCTACTTGCGCCCAGCTCGCCTTGTGGCCGAACAGCTTCGCCACCAAGATCGCGCCGATCATGCGGTCGCCGAGCGAGAGCGGGATCACCGCGAGCGGCGCCAAGAGCGTGCCTTTGGGCAGCGGGGTCTGTTCCAGGAGCACCGGCTGCGCCTTGGCGAAGGCGCTGCGCAGCGGCTCCTCCGTGGCGCGCAGCGGCACGAGCTCTGCGGCGTCGAATCCCTTCGAGGCGACCGCCTGGGCCACGCCGCCCGGCGGACCGAGGTACAGCGCGAAGGCGTCTACGCCGACCAGCTGCTCGAGCAGCTCGCGGATGTGGCGCAGCACCTCTTTCGGCTCGAAGCGCGCGTGGAGCTGGTAACTGGCGACGTAGAGCAGCGCCGTGTCATTCAGGTCCTGCTCGAGCTCGGCGTAGCGCGCCTCCTGCTGGCGCACGAACTCTTCGAGGCTGCTGGCGACCTTGAACAGGCTCGTGCTCTCGCGCTGGACGCGCTCGAGCGCCTGGCGCAGCTGCTGCACGGCTTCGCCCCGCGCGAGCGGCCGGAACCCGTTCCCTTCCATGGCCTCCTGGGCGAAGGCGCGCGCCGCGTCGCTCATTCTCGTATCACTCATGACCTGACGCCCCTTCGTAATGTTCCCATGACGCGACGAGCTCACACAATCAGTTCTGCGAGATAAGCGGCGAGGGCGCCGAGGGGCAGGGTCCGGTCGACCTCTCCCGTGCGTACGGCGGCGCCCGGCATGCCGTAGATCACGGCTGTCTCGGCCGACTCCGCGAGCACCGTGCCGCCGCGCGCCTTGATCGCGACCACCCCGCGCGCCCCGTCGTCGCCCATGCCGGTCAACACCACGGCGATCGCCTTTTCGCGCGCGATCTCCGCGGCGCTCTTGAACAGGCGGTCCGCCGACGGGACGAAGCGGTCGGACGGCGCGGGATCGACGACGGTGGCCGCGTAGCCGTAGCCGAAGCTGACGATCTCGAGACACTTCCCGCCCGGGCACAGCACCGCGCGGCCCGGGTGGAGCGGCTCGAACTCGCGCGCTTCGCTGACGCGCAGCACGCTCAAGCGGTTGAGCCGCTCGGCGAAGGTGCGTGTAAACCGCTCCGGCATGTGCTGCGCGACCACGATCGCCGTGCTCGTGCAGCTCTTGACCTGGGAGAACACCTCGACCAGCGCGCTCGGGCCGCCGGTCGAGGCGCCGATCACCACGAGGCGGCTCAACCCCGGCTCTTTGTCGGGCTTTTCGCCGGGATGAGGCGAGCGCTCGGCGTTGAAACCGGCCGGCTTCGGCGCGGTCCGCGCGGGCACCGCGCGCCGCGCACCCGCGCGCCCGCTGAGCGAGAGCTGACGCAGCGCCGCGACCTTCTCGGCCAGCTCGAGCTCGATGCCCGGACCTTCGGCGCCGCGGCCCGACTTGGACACGAAGTCGATGGCGCCGAGCTCGAGCGCGCGCACCACGCTCTCGCGCGCGGGGCTGCCGCTGATCACGATCACCGGCGTAGGCTGGCGCGCCATCAGCAGGCGCAGGAACGTGTAACCGTCCATGCGCGGCATCTCGAGATCGAGCGTGATCAGGTCGGGCGCGAGCGAGGCGGCGAGGCGCAGCGCCTCGTCGCCGTCGGCGGCCTTGCCCACGACCTCGACACCTTCGAGCGCGCCGAGCACGTCGCCGATGGCCCGCCGGTTGAGCGCGGAGTCGTCGACCACCAACACCCTGAGCCTGTCGCCCCTCATGGCGCCTCTCCGGAAGGCGTGCTCTTCTCGCCGCCTACGCGCGGCTTCTGGTAGACGAGATCCGACGACAGGTGCACGAGTTCGAACGCGGTCGAGACGTTGAGCAGCGACTCGCTGTGGCCGAGGAACAGGAAGCCGCCGGGCGAGAGCCGCTCGTAAAAGCCTTCGATGACCTTACGCCGGGAGGCGGTGTCGAAATAGATGAGCACGTTACGGCAGAAGATCGCGTCGACCGTGCCGATCACGCTGTAGCGCGCGGCGTCGAGCAGATTCAGGTGGGCGAAGCTGCACATCGTGCGCACGTCCGGGCGCACGGTGCGCCCCTCCGGCGTCTCCACGAAGTAGCTCTTGTAGCTCTCCGGCATGCTGCGGAAGCTCGAGGGGCCGTAGCTGCCGCGGCGCGCGACCGTCAGCACGCGGCGCGAGATGTCGTTGCCGATCACGCGCACGTCCCAGCCCTCGAACAGGCGCGACTCGCGGATCAGGATGGCGATCGTGTAGACCTCCTCGCCGGTCGAGCAGCCGGCGCTCCAGATCGACAGCCGCTTCTGCTTGTCGCCGCGCTCGCGCAAGAGCGGCAACACCTCGCGCTGGAAGGCGCGCAGCTGGTACTCCTCGCGGAAGAGGTAGGTCTCGTTGGTCGTGAGCACGTCGACCGCGCGCTCGAGCTCGGCGCGGGCGTCCGGATGGTAGCGGAGATAGTGGTAGTATTCGGCGACATCCGCGATCTCCAGGCGCTGGAGCCGCTCCTTGAGCTTGCGCTCCATCACGAATTTCATGTCGTCGGGGAAGCGGATCCCGCAAAACTCATTGACCAGGTCGCGCAGGAGCCGAAACTCCTCCGGTTTGATCCGCGGACCGCTGTCGAAAAGCAGCGGCACTAGC
>CAZYWR010000202.1:0-3215 GCA_964651185.1 uncultured Polyangiales bacterium | reverse complement strand
CTTCGGCGCCGCGCCGCTCGCCGCCGAGCTCGAACTGCCGAGCGAGCGACGCCACGCGTTGGGAACGCGTCTGCGCGACGCCCTGACAGGCGCGACGCTCCCGGTGCACCGGGGCCGCATACGCCTTGCGCTGGGCCCTTGGTCCGCTCAGGTATTCGTCCCCGCTGCCGCGCCGCGCGCTCAGTGAATACGCGCCAGCTCCTCCGTCAAAACCGCGAAATAGCGCTCCGCCACCGCCGGGGAGATCACGTGTCCGACACCCGGAAACGTGATCAGGCTCGCGCGCGTGCCTGCGGCGCGCAGCCGCTCGACAGCCGCCACGCCGCCCGCGTACGAGATGCGATCGTCCTTCGTCCCGTGCAGCGCAATCACGCGAAAGCTCTGCGGGGCCTTGTGCGGCGCCGGCCCGTCGCCCGGGAGAAAGCCCGCGATCGGCACGGCCGCAGCGAGCTGCTCCGGGTGGTAAGCCGCGAGCGCGAAGCTGAGCACGCCACCTTGTGAAAAGCCCGTGACGAGCGGGCGCCCGCGCGTCGGGCGTGTAGCGCGGATGCGCTCGATCCAGCGCGCGAGCTGGGCGGCGCGCGTGCGGATCGCGCCCGGCGCCCGCAGCTGATCCCAAATCGGAAACCACGAGCTCCCCACGTCGTGCGGATCGGGCGCCTTCGGCGCGATCACGCGCACCGGCACGTCGAGTCCGTCGAACACTTGCAAGAACTGCTCGGGCGCGTCGCCGAGGCCGTGTAGCGCCACCAGGAGTGGCAAGTTGGCACTCCGATCGGCCGCAATCACGCGCTCGCGGTAGTCGAAGTCTACGTCGTCCGGCGCCTTGGACGGTCTGCAAGCGACCGCGAGCCACGCGCAAACCGCAATTGGCAGCCATTTCCTCATCGCTGCGAAAACGCTCTCCACGATCAAGACTGAACTGCAACGACACGATCAATCCGCGTCGACCAAGCATGGCCGCATCGCGCACGCTGGCAAGCGCGCGCTCGTGCGGCGCAGCCGGGCCGCAGAGCTCGCCGCCGGCACGGGCGCCGCCGCGAGCACATCCACCCGCGGCGCCGAGCTCACCGCGAGCCGAGCCGTCCATCGCGACAGCCCGGAGCTCACGCGGCAGTCACCAGCCCGCGCACCTGCTTGCGAACGAGCGACGCGTAATAGCCGTCTCGCCGCAAGAGCTCCTCGTGCGTGCCGACCTCGGAGATGCCGCCATCGCGGAAGACCACGATGCGATCGGCCGAAACGATGGTCGACAAGCGATGGGCGATCACGAAGGTAGTGCGCCCGGCAGCCAAACGCGCGAGCGCCTCCTGCACCTTTTCCTCGCTCTCGGCGTCGAGCGCAGAGGTCGCTTCGTCGAGCACCAGGATGGGCGCGTTCTTCAGCAGCGCGCGCGCGATCGCGATGCGCTGGCGCTCGCCCCCTGACAGCTTGGAGCCGCGCTCGCCGACGGGCGTGTCATAGCCCTGCGGCAGCTGACAGATGAACTCGTGGGCGTTGGCCGCGCGCGCCGCCGCCTCAATCTCAGCGCGTGTCGCCCCCGTCCTGCCGAACGCGATGTTGTCCCCCACCGTGTCGCTGAACAGCGCCCCGTCCTGCAGCACCACGCCGATCTGGTCGCGCAAAGAGCGCTGCTTGAACACGCGTATGTCGTGGCCGTCGATGCAGATCTCGCCGCTGGTCGGGTCGTACAGGCGTTGCAGCAGCGCCATCAACGTCGTCTTGCCCGCGCCGCTCGGACCGACGAGCGCCACGAGCTCGCCCGGACGCACGTGCAGCGAGACGTCATGGAGCACGGGTCGCTCAGGGCGATACCGGAAGCTCAGGGCCTTGAACTCGATCTCGCCGGCGAACGGCTGGGCATCGCGCGCGTCGGGCGCGTCGCCCAGCGAGTCCTGTGCGTCCAGGATCGACAGCACCGACTCGAGCGAGACCGAGGCGCGGCGCACGGTCTGGTACATGCCGGTCAGAGTCTGCACGGGCGCGAACACGCCGCCCAAGTAGCTCACGAATGCGATCAACGTGCCGAGCGTGATCTGCTGGTTCATCACCAGGATCCCACCCGCCGCCAGCGCCGCCAGCCGCGCCACCAGCATCAAGAGGTTGCGCGCGGAGTTCATGCGCGCGTCGCGCGCGACGCCGCCCAACACGAGCCCGTTCGCCTCGCTCACGCCGCCGAGGAAGCGCCGCTTCTCCTGCTCCTCCATGACGAAGCTCTTCACGACCACGATGCCGGTCAGCACCTCGTTGAAGCGCGCGAACACGCGCGTCCAACGGTCGAGCAGGCTCTTTTCACGGGCCATCTGCTCCTTCGAAGCCCAGGCGCCGAGCACGGCCGGGAGCGGTGCGAACGCCATGACCGCCAAGGCCAGCCGCCATTCCAGGCGAACCATGACGACCACTGACACCGTCAGATAGAGCAGCGAGGGAAAGAGCCGCGTCACCACGTCGTAGAAGGCGGTCATGCAGCCGGCGATGCCGCGTTCGATCTTGGTCATCGTGGCGCCGACGCTTTGATCGCGGTGGTAAGACAGCGGCAGCGAGTGCAGGCGATCCACGGTCGCCTGCATGAGCGAAAAGTCGACGCCGAGGCGCACTCGCCAGACCAGCCACTCCCGGAGAGCGCCGAGCAGCTCGGCGCCCAAGAGCAGCCCGATCAGCAATAGGAACGGGCGCGCGGCGGCGGCGTAGCCGCGACCGGCGAGCAGGCCATCGAAGAGCTGCTTCATCAGCAGCGGTTCAATCGCGGCGAGGCTCGCCGCGCCGCCGCCGAGCAGCACCACGCCCGTGAGCGCGCGCCGATAGGGTGAAAAGTAGGGAGAGATGCGAGCGAGAGACTGGGGCAGCGGACGCGGCGGTGTCAGGCTGTGCGACATCGAAACTACTTGCAGGTGAGCATCTTGCGAGCGGCTCGCGCGCGAGAGATCGCACGATGGGCGCGCACGAACGCGCGGCAGCGGGCAAACGGCACGCGGCCGGCCGCTTGTAGCAGCCTCCGCGTCCTTTTCGCGAGCCAGCCCGCAAAAGCCCTCAGATAAGGCGCTCCTAGACTGCCGGCATCAACTCGCGTGGGCCAGCGTTCGAGTGGGTGCGCCGATCACAACAGGCGCCGCAACCAGCTCTCTTTGGCTTGCGTGTAGGGCGGGTAAATCAAATCCATATCGAGCGCGGTCGCCTTCTTGAGCACGGCCTTGCGATGCGTGAACGTCTCGAAG
>CAZYWR010000201.1:0-5707 GCA_964651185.1 uncultured Polyangiales bacterium | reverse complement strand
TGCCGTCTTCGAGGTTCCAGATCTGCGTGGCCAGGTGCTTCACGAAGCTGCGGTTGTGGCTCACGAACAGCACGGTTCCGTCGTACGAGCGGAGCGACTCGGCCAGGCTCTCGCTCGAGGCGAGATCGAGGTGGTTGGTGGGCTCGTCCATGAGCAGGAAGTTGCCCGGCCGGATGAGCAGGCGCGCCAGCGCCACGCGCGCGCGCTCGCCACCCGAGAGCACGCGAACCTTTTTGTCTACGTCATCACCGCGGAACAAGAACGCGCCCAAAATCGTGCGCACCCGCGTCACGCTCGCCTCGGGGTCGAGCGCGCTCACCTCCTGAAACGGCGTGCTGTCCGGATGCAGCGTGTCCGCGTGGTGCTGCGCGAAGTAGCCGACCTTGACGTGATGCCCGAGCGTCACGCCGCCCGCATCGGGCGCGAGCTCACCGGCCAGGATCTTGAGCAACGTCGTCTTGCCCGCGCCGTTCGGGCCCAGGATGGCGATGCGCTCGCCGCGCGTCACGCGTACGTCGAGCCCCGATAACACCTGGCGCGGACCGAACGCCTTGGCGAGGCCCTCCCCGACGAGCACGTCGTTCGAGCAGCGCTCGGTAGGCGGGAAGCGAAAGCGCATCACCTGCGCCTTCTCCAAGGTCTCGACCGTCTCCATCTTCTCGAGCTGCTTGATGCGGCTCTGCACCGTGCGCGCCTTGTTGGCCTGGGCGCGGAAGCGATCGATGAAGCGCTGCGCCTGCTCGCGCTCGCGCTCGAGGTTCTTGGCCTTGTTGCTGAGGATCTCCTCTTCCTCGGCGCGCTGCTTCACGTAGCGCTCGTAGTTGCCGGCGTACTGGCGCACGCCCTCCACCTCGAAGCTGACCACGCGCGCGATCTGCTCGTTCAAGAACTCGCGATCATGTGAGATCAGCACGAAGGCGCGCGGGTAGCGCGCGAGGAAGCTCGCGAACCAGGTGACGGTCTGCATGTCGAGGTGGTTCGTGGGCTCGTCGAGCAGGAGCAGGTCGGGCCGCTGGAACAAGAGCGCCGCGAGCACCGCGCGCATCTTCCAGCCGCCGGAGAACTCGCCCAGATCGCGCGCGCGGTCGGCGTCCTTGACGCCGAGGCCGGCCAAGATGCGCAGCGCTTCGTGCTCGCTGAAGTGCTCGTCGAAGTGGCCGATGCGCTCGTGCAGCTCGGCCAGGCGTTCCGCCACGTCCGCCAGCGCCTCCTCGCTCGCGCCCTGGGCCTGCACCCGCTCGAGCTCCTGCTCCGTCTCGGCGAGCTCGCGATCGAGCTCGCTCCTCCCGGGCACGCTCGCGAGCACGAAATCGATCAGCGGCTTGCCGCCCGCCACCGCGAGATCCTGCGGCAAGTAGCCGAGCCGGGCGCCGCGCCGCAGGCTGATCTTGCCGCCGTCGGGCGCGAGCTCGCCGGCCAAGAGCTTGAGCAAGGTGCTCTTGCCCGAGCCGTTCGGGCCCACCAACCCGATGCGGTCGCCGTCGGCCACGCGGAGGTCGAGATCGTCCACGATGCGGCGGTCGGCGAAGTACAGCGAAGCGTGCTCGAATACAGCCAGGCTCACGGCCGGCTTATAGCAGCTCTCCCCGCGCCGGCAGTTTTGCGCCTCCACAGGGGCTGCGATCGGAACCCGCCACTTGAGGCGCTGCGCCCGGCCCGCCTAGCTGTCCTCGCAGCGGCTCGGATCGTGGAGATACTGGCGCATGAGCCGGCGGAACTCGGCCTGCGCGAGCTCGAGCGAGCAGCCGAGCGACTGAAACTCGTCGTCCGCGATGGCGTCGCAGACGCGCTCGAACATCATCGCGTAGACCGCGTCGCTCTCCAGCGTGCGCGTGCCCTCTTCCCCTTGGCGCATGCGCAAGAGGTTCATCTTCTCGAGCTGCTCGCGGCGCAGCGCATGAGTGAGCTCGCGCAGCTCTTCGTCGTAGGTGATGAGCGCGCGCATGTTGCCGCGGAACACGCGCCAGCGCCGGTGGTGCTCGATGAGCGCGTCGGCGGCGCGGTCGATGCTCTCTTCGGGCGATTGTCCGGGCAGCACCGTCGCTTCGACGTTGGCCCACTCCTCCGCCATCCAAGCGCGGTAGGCGGCCACGAAGATTTCGCGCTTGTCCTTGAAGTGTCGATAGAACGTACCGGTCGAGTAACCCGCTTCCTTGGCGATGGCGTTGGTGTCGGCCTCCCAGTAGGTCACGCGGTTGAACACCTGCTGGGCCGTGCGCGTAAGGCGCGCCCGCGTCTGCTCGGGAAGACCGCGCCGTGGCCGCGGCCCGTCCGCGACGCCCGCCATGTCCAAATCAGGGCGCTCGCGCGCCGGACCGCGCGCTTCGACATCGCTTCGCCCGCGCGCTTCGGCATCGCTTCGCTCGCGCGCGCTGTGGTCGACTTGATAACCGGCAGCCTCCGTGCCGGTCGCTACGTCGTCCCAGCTCTCGCGCCGGGCGCGGAGCTCGCTTTGTTGTTTTGCCGAACCCTCCGCCATGACTGCTCCCGCCGACTCGCTGGAAGCTAATCGAGAACGGCCCCCCGTGCACGGAACTCCCGGCTCAAGCGAGCTGGCGATAGAAGATCAACAGGTCGTCCCCCAGCGCGTAAAAGTCGCGCAACCGCGCTTCGAGCCGGAAACCGAGGCGCTCGTAGAAGCCGCCCGTCGCGGTGTAACTCTCCTGCGACGACGTCTCGATGCGCACCTGCCGCCCGCCGCGCGCGCGCATGCGCTCTGCGAAGGCTTCGAACAAACTCCGGCCGATGCCCCGTCCCTGCACGTCGGGTACGACCGCGATCCAATATAGATCCCAAGTCGCCTCGGTCATGGGCGTGGGACCGAAGCAGATGTAGCCGCACAGCTCGCCCTCGGGCCTGTTCCTCGACGGGATGCCGGGCGCAAGGGCCGCCGCTCCGCCAGGCGACGGGTCCCGAAGGACATCCCTCGCGGCAGACCCATCATCGAGCGCCACCAGACATTCGTAGCCGCTCGTGGGCCCCTCGCGCAGCGCCGCGTCCACGAGCTCTAGCGCCACTTCGACTTCGTCCGCCTTGAACTGCGTGATGCGGCCGAGCAGCGCCGCCAGCGGCGCGCGATGCGCGCTCGTCATCTGCCTAACTTCCACGTTCGGCCTCCTGCGCGTGCGCCAGGATCTCTGCGATCAGCTGTTCGTAATCGATCCCGATGCTGCGCGCGGCGAGCGCGAGCCCCGCCTCGGGATGGAGGTCGTTGTTGGGGTTGACGTCGATCACACAAGGCCGGCCCGCGCCGTCGAGCCGCATGTCGACGCGCCCGTAGCCGCTCCCGCCCAGCGCCGAGAAGGCGCGGCGCGCGAGCGACTCCACCTCACTTTGTAGAGCGGGCTCGAGCGCAGCGGGAACGGAGCGCGAAGCGTACTCGGGACTGGCCGGATTCCACTTGCTGTCGTAGGTCACGAAGCGCGGCAGATCGGGCGAAAGCGCCGAGAAATCGAGCTCGGTCGCCACCACATGGCCGCGCACCGGCTCGGGAAAGAGCGACACGTTGATCTCTTTGCCCGGCAGGTACTCCTCGATCAAGAAGGGCCCGGGCAAGTGACGCCCGAGGCGCTCGAGACGCGCGGCGAGCGCGTCGGGGTGCGGGCAAAGCGAGTCGCGGTCGACGCCGATCGAGCCGTCGACGCGAGCCGGCTTCACGAAGCACGGGAAAGGCAGCGCGGCGAGCCGCTTCACGGTGAGCGCGCTCGCATCGCGCAGCGAGAGGCCGCGGGCGACCCGCACCCCAGCGCGCTCGAGCACCCGGCGCGCGCGGTCCTTCGTGCGACAGAGCCGTAGCGGCCGCGGCCCGTTGCCGGTGTAGTGCACGCCGTGGCGCTCGAGCAGCGCGGGCACCTGCCACTCGCGGCCGTAGTCGTTGTCGATCGACTCGACCAAGTTGAACACCGTGCCGACGCCTCTGCGCGCGAGCTCCGCGCCCACCCCTGCGAGCGAAGCGCGAACTCTCAGCTCCTCAGTCGCCACCCCGAGGCGGGCGAGGGCTGCGACGACGGCGCGCGCGGTGTCCAGCACCGCGGCATCCGCCTCGAACCCACGGGGCCCTCCGCTCTCGCGCTCCGCCGCGCGCGACTCGAAGTCGCTGTTGACGAGCACCGCCGCGCGGAGAGGCAAGGTTCGGGGAGGCGACATACGCCTGCTCGGTATAGCTCGACCTCTCGCAACGCGCGCTCGCGCGCCCGCGCCGAGCGGTATGGGCCCGCGCGCTCGCGCGTGCGAGCCGCGTGATGCGCCGGGCCCCGCGCTCACTGCAGCGCGTCCGAGAGCGTCGTGATGATCGGCGGATCGATCACGATGAGGCAGCCCTTGAGCGTGCCGCCGCAGTCGCTGTCGCGGCAATCGATCGTCCCGTCGCAGTCGTTATCGTACGAATCGTTGCACAAGCCCGCTTCGGTCTTGGTGAGCGTCTGGCCGTTGCGCTGCAGGTACGCGACGCAGCAACTGTGCACGCCGCTGCACTGCGGGTCGCCGCAGTCGACCAGACCGTCGCAATCGTCGTCCATGCCGTTCGTGCACAGGGCCTGCGTGCTCTCGCCGCCGGTCGGAGCGCGGCAGCACGCCGAATCGAGCGCGCAGTCCGGATCGAAGCAGTCGGCGCCCGCCATGTCGCAGTCGTTGTTGATGCCGTCGCTGCAGGCGGCGCCCGTCTCCGAGTCGGCCATCTTGGTGCAGCACTCGAGCGCGACGCGGCAGTCATCGTCCTTGCAATCGACCAAGCCGTCGCAGTCGTCGTCGACGTGATTGATGCAGGCCGCCCCCTGCTCGCGCTCCACGGCTCCGGCATCCGAGCTCATACGGCAGTCGGGATCGGCGCAATCCGCGCCTTGGGTGTCACAGTCGTTGTTGATCCCGTCGCTGCAGCTGGTCTCGACCGTTTCCTGGCCCGGCGTGCGCGTGCAGCAAGCGGGCGACGGCGCGCAGTCGATCTCTTCGCAATCCTTGCGGCCGTCGCAGTCGTCATCCAAGTCGTTCACGCAGGATGCTTGCGACGCGCTCCACCCTTCGGTCCCGCGCTTCACGCAGCTGCATTGATAGAGGCTCCGGCAGCTCTGTTCGGCGCAATCGAGGATGCCATCGCAGTCGTTGTCGATCCCGTCGGAGCAGGCCTGGTCGCCGCTCTCGAAGGTCGGCGCCGGACAGCAAGCTGGATCCTGAAGGCAGTCTGCGTCGGCGCAGTCGACGCGCCCGTCGCAGTCTTCGTCGTGGCCTCCGGTGCAGGTGCGCTCGCTCGTCTCGCTCACCTGGCAACAGCTCGCACCCGAGCAGCCGACGGCGTCGGGGCCGGCTTCCACCGGCGGGCCCGCGTCGTCGGCCGCATCGAGTCCGGCGTCCTCGCTGGCTGCATCGTGCGGCTCCGAGCCCGCGTCCTCGCTGGCTGCATCGCGCGGCTCCGAGCCCGCGTCCTCGATCGTCGCGTCGGGGCCGCCGTCGCCTGCGAGGGAGCCGAAGTGGTAGTTGAAGTCGGTGACCGCCGAACAGCCGCATACAAGCGTGAGCGCAGCGCAGACGATGGCTCGGACGTCCATGGGCGAAGGCCTCCTTAGAACCGCACGATCGCTTGCGCCTGGCAGCCCTGGCGCGAGCAGGCCGCGCGCAGCGGCAGGAGCTCGCCCGCGCGGTCGGCGCGCCGGCCGCGCCAATCGAGCATCAGCAGCACCGCGCCCGTGCCCGCCACCGCGAGCCCCCCGAACAG
>CAZYWR010000200.1:0-5898 GCA_964651185.1 uncultured Polyangiales bacterium | reverse complement strand
GCCCTTGGCGTCGAACACTTCGAGGTCATTGGAACCCGCGTACACCATGCCGTTCGCGACTGCCGGCGACGAGCCGGACGCAGGCGGTGGCGCTGCGTTCGCAGGCGCAGGGGCGACCGCGGCGGGCTCGACCGGGCGTTCGCCGCTCGCTTCGCCGGCGCTGGCTGCGCCTTGCTGCGCGCTGTGGTTCGGCGCCTCGGCCGGACGCGGCTCGAGCGCGCTCTTGACCATGTCAGGCGTCGGCAGCGCGATCTGGCTCGTCGTGCCGAGCTCCTCTGGCGTCGGCATGAGCACCTTGTGATAGAGCAAGAAAGCGCCGATCAACAGCAGCCCAGCCCCGCCGATCGCGCCCGTCCAATACATCGCGCGCGGAGGCGGCGCGGGCGCCGGGGCGAGCTCGTGCTCGGTGTTCTCGAGGTCGCTCCACGACGCGCTGCTCGGGGGCGCCGACTTCGCGGGATTGGCGAAGAAGTTGCGGATGTCTGGATGGTCGTCTTCGTGATGAATGTCGTTGTGCGTCGCCAGCTGTTCGGCCGAACGCGCCGCGCGCGACGGCTGCGACTCTGCGGGCTCGGCCGCTGCGACGTCGCGCACGGGGCCGCGCAGATCCGGCGCCGCAGAGGCCTCCGCACGCCCGCGCGCGAGCGGAATCACGTTGCCTCCCGATCGCTCTTCGGCGCGCTGCGCCTGGGCTTTTCGCTTGCGTCTCATGGTGTCGTCTCCACCTTCCGAACCAGGGCTAGACCGCGATGACGCTGCGCGATCGCCCTCGCTCTGCGCGCCCTCCGCGCCCTCGTCGGCGCGCTCGCCCACGCGAGCGCGGGGTTCGACCGATGCGGGTGGAGAGCTCGCCGGGTTCGAGTCATGCACGGCTGATACTCGCTTAAGTTGTACTACGGCCAAGGGCACTCTACCCCCAGGCCCGAGCGGTAGATCACTTGCGCCAGTCCGCGCCGGCGCTGAGGAAACGCGCCCCACCTCTTCGCGCGGTACGTCCGAAGCTCCCGGAATACTTGCGAGCACGCCGTTCGCGCCAGCCGCGCGCGCAGACTCCGGCGCGGCGCTAGGCACGAGCGAATCGTTCGGCAAATAGCCCATGAAAGGATCGCTGCGCAGCCCGACTTGTGCGTCGCCCGACGGTTCCGAGCGGTGCCGCACGCGCAGGAAACCGTCGAAAAACAGCTTGCTCACAGAGGTCAACGTGGCGAGGTCGTCGCCGGCAGCGACCTCGAGGATCTCGGTGAGGTCACGTTGGCCGTCAAAGGCGCGAAGCACGGTGTTCAGCTCGTCCGGGATCTCGCTGAGTCGCTGTGCGAGCTCGAAAGGATCGACTTCGAGCACGGCATCGAGCCCGGGCAGCTGCTCTTGCAGCCGGCCCCACTCGTCGAGCCGGCGCACGCCCTCCATCAACAGCGCCTGGGTCGACGCGCCGACTTTGTCCTCGCCCTTGATCTCCCCGAACTCGAGCTCGAACTTGCCCTCATTCCAGAGCAGAAAGCGGTAGATCGCCGCCTCGCCTTGGAGCGCGCCGACCTCGGCGTCGATGACGCGCCCTTCGCTGAACGTGACAGTCCCGCGACGCGTGCTCGACGAGAGCTTTAGCACGCCCGACTTGCGACTGACCTCGATCGTCTGCAGCAGGTCCACGAGCCCCATGTCCTCGAGCGAGCCGGCGAAGCGCGTCTTGGCGGTGCGACCGAGCCCCTCGCGCTCCTTGCGCTCCATGACCAAGCCGACCCGGGTGAGGATCTCGCGGATGTAGGCGGGCTTGGTGAGATAGTCCTCCACGCCGAGCTCGAGCCCCCGCACCTTGCTCTCGACCGAGGGATCGCTCGACAAGAACATCAGCGGAATGTGCTGCATGGTCGGACGCGCGCGCAGCACCGACACCAGCTCGAAGCCGTCTTTGCCGGGTAGGCGCGTGTCGGCAATGATCATGTCGGGCTCGGCCAACTCGATCAGCTCGAGCGCGCCGTCGACGTCGGCGGCGGTCGTGATGCTGTATCCCGCCTTGCGCAGACTGACCTCGAGCACCCGCAAACTGCGGGCGTCGGCATCGATGAGAAGGAGACTTCGCTTGGCCACGCTGCCGGTCCGAGTGTGCGGAGCCGCTCTCCCAGGTGTCAAGCCAGTTCACTGGATGAGAGCTCGCGCCGAGAGCTCGCATCCACGCCCGTCTCGCCCGCAACCGTGCGCGACGCAGGCGTGCGCGCCGCCCGCGCGCGCCCGCAGCCCGCGATGAACCAGGCGCGAATATTCGACATTCGCCGCCGCTCATCCGCGCCGTTGACCCGTTCGCCCGCGGTCGTCTATGGTGCGCACGTTTCATGGAGTCGGAAGCCTGCGCTGGCGCGGGCGAGCGAAATTCTCTCGAGGCCGCGCTCGCGCGGCGAGCGGACGATGACGATGCTTGCTTTCGCAGACATGAAGGGGGCTGGGATGAACCGCCGGCTGTTCGTTGGGTCAAGGCGCGCGCTCGCGCGCGCGAGCCTCGTAATGATTGCGCTGCTGGGGCTGAGCTCGCTCGGTTGCGACAGCAGCAAGGAGATGAAGGTCACGGGGATCAATCCGGAGGCCGGGCACGTCGCGGGCGATCAGACCGCGGAGATCCACGGCAAGAATTTCCGCACCGACATCGGCTACACGGTGTACTTCGGACAGGCCAAGGCGAAGTCGGTGACCATCCGCAGCGACGAGGCGCTCGTCGTGACGACGCCGCCCGGCCAGGCCGGTCCCGTCGACGTCACGATCCGAGCCGACAACGGCAACGCATTCGTGCTCAAGCAGGCCTTCCGCTACGAGGACATGGGCGGCAGCGTAGTCGAAGGGCTGGGCAAGACCGGCGAGACCAAGAAGAAGGGCAACCTGGCATTCTGAGCGCGCGCCCCCAGGCGCGAGCTCGGACGCCAGAAACCACCCTCAGTTGCCCCACGGATCGAGCACCTCGCTCCCGAGGCGGCGGCGAGGGTGCTTGGCCGCGGCCGGAGTGGACCGCTTGGCGGGTGCGCTGCGCTTGCGTAGCGAGACGGAGAGCGCCGCCGGGCTGTCGGCGCGCAGCTCGATGTTTTCGTTGGCGAACCCCTCGAGGCGCAGCTCGACGGCGCGGGCGCCGCTGGGCGGTCGTTGGAGCGCGATCGGCGTGCGGCCGACGATCACCCCCTGCTGCACGACCGCGGCGCCGCTCGGCCTGCTCTCGAGCGCGATACTGCTGACCGGCGCGCTCGCGCGCGGCTCGCCGGCGGTCGGTGCCGAGGTGGGTGCCGTGAGGGGCAAAGGCGGCGGCAAACTCGGCGGCGCCGGCACAGGTGCAGGCGCCGCGACCCGCGGCGCGGACGAAGACGCGCCTTGGCGCGCCACCACCAGCACACCGGCGCCGATCGACAGCAGCGCCGCGATCGCGCCCAGGGCGTACGGCAAGCGGCGCCGCGTCGGCAGCTTAGGCTCGGTGCGCGCGAGCTGACGCTCGAGGCGCAGCTCGCTCTTGGAGCGCGGCTCGAGCGCATCGGCGAGCTCCGAGGAAGGGCGCTGCCCGCCCACGCTGCGCGGCCGGCCCCCGCTCGACGCGCGCTCGAGGTCATCGACCAGCTCCTGCATCGATGGGTAGCGGTTCTCGGGCTTCTTCTCGAGCGCGCGCAAGGTGATCTCCTCGAGCGCGCCGAGCTGGCGCTCGGCGTCGGGGCCGAACATGGGCGCGGGCTTCTCGAACATGTGCTTCGTGAGCACCCCCATGAACGTATCTGCGTCGAACGGAACGCGGCCCGTGAACATCTCGTACATGATGACGCCGAGCGCGTAGATGTCGGTGCGTGCATCGACGCTCTGGCCGGCGGCTTGTTCGGGCGACATGTAGTGCGGCGTGCCGAACACCATGCCGGTGCGCGTGAGCTTGTTTTGCGAGGCGCCCACCTTGGCGATGCCGAAGTCGAGCACCTTCACGAAGTTGTTGAGCTCGCCGCGCGTGAGCACGAACACGTTGTCGGGCTTGAGGTCGCGGTGGACGATGCCGCGCTGGTGCGCCGCGCCCAACGCGCCGGCGATCTGACGCAGGATTTGCAATGCGTCAGCGGTCGGGATGGAGCCGCCGCGCTTGATCAGATCGTTCAGCGGCCGCCCGTTCAGATACTCCATCACGAAGTACGCGGTGCCGTCGCGCAGGCGGCCGAAGTCGTTGATGTCGATGATGTTCTCGTGGCCGATCGAGGTGGCCGCCTGGGCCTCCTGCATGAACCGCTGCACGGCCTCTGGATCTTTGGCCATCTCGCCGCGCAGGATCTTGAGCGCCAAGACCTTGTTGAGCGCGACGTGCGTCGCCTTGTACACGACGCCCATACCGCCCTCGCCGATCTGCGCGTCGATGCGGTAGCGGCCGTCGACCAGCGTGCCGAGCAACGCGTCTTTGTGGGGGCCCGCGTCGGGCAGCGGCTCTGTGGCGACGCCGTCTTCCGGACAGAAGCGTTCGAGTTCGTAACGGCTGCCACACCGGGGGCAGAAGCGCATGCTCCTCTCGCCTGCTCGGCCGATCGCGGCGTTGGCGCGGCCGGGCAGCTCCGCGAATTATGCGCCGAGCGCGCCCATTCGAAAACCTGTTCCATCCCTTACGCGAGCAGGCCGGGCGGCGCGCCGCCGCGCGTACGTCGGTGCCATGGGGCGATGGTGAACGCACATCGCGCGCGGCTCCCCCAGGCCGCTTCGGGGGCTCGGGCTACACTCGCCAGGGCAAGGTCCGCAAGCGTGACGTTTCGCTCGTTATGGCTACGACTCGGGCTCCTCGGGGGCTTGCTCGCTGCGCTCGCGCTCGGAGACGTGCGCCCGTTCGTGTTCGGCGGGCGCGCCGCGCAGCGCAGCCGCCTCGCCTCGCTCGCGCGCGCCGCACCGCCCGACCCGGGCCAAGAGCTCAAGCTCATCGAGAGCACCGAGGTCAACGAGGACCCGCTCGGGTTCGACGAGAGCACGGGCCGAGGGCTCGAGCAGGCGGCCGCGCACCTTCCCGCCCGCACGCCGCGCGCCACCCCGCCGAGCGCGAGCCAAGGCGAGGGGTTGTCGGCGATCCCGGGGGTGCGCGAGAGCGCGCACGCGCTGCGCATCGAGCTCGATCAGGGCCTCGCGTTCGTGCGCGCCCAACTCTCTCTCACGTCACGCGCCCAGTTTCCCGCGGAGGTCGCCTATCGGCTCCCGCTGCCGCAGGACGCCGCCGTCACGCGCGTGCGCGTGTGCGCGAGCGGCTGTCGAGATGCGGACCCGCTGGGCGAAGAGGGCGAGGGGCGCGGCGACGCGAGCAGCGAGCGCGCGCCTGGCTCCGGCCCGAGCCTCACGGCTGTGCCGATCGAGGACGCGCGCGGGCGCGCGCTCGCCCTGCGCGTCGCGCCGCTCGCGCCCGGCGGTGCGCTCACGCTCGAGATCGAATATGTCGCCGAAGCCCCTTTGCGCGGTGGTCGCGTGCGCTTTGTCGTCGAACCCCGCGGCTACGATCCCAACCTCGCGCCAGCCGCGCTCAGCGTGCGCGCGCGCGGGCTCGATCAGGTATCGCCCGGCACGGAGCTCACGCTCGATCCCTGGCGCCCGCTCGAGCTGACGGCGCGCTTGCGCGACACAGCGCCTCTCGTGCGCGCCGTCGAGGCCGCGTGCGGCGCCCAGACCTGCCGAAGGCGCTTCGAAGCGAGCGCGCCGCGACCACCCGTACTCAGACCGACCTGGCTCTGGATCGACGCCTCGCCGTCGATGGAGGGCCCGGCGCGCGGTCGCGCGAGCGCCAGCCTGGCGGCACTGCTGGCGCTCTTACCCGCCGCGACGGAGCTGCGAAGCTTCGCGTTCTCGGCGCGCGGCGTCGAGCTCGGGCGCGGCCGCGCCGAGCAAACCGCGCTCGCAACGCTCGCCGACGCCACCATGCTGGAGCTCGGC
>CAZYWR010000199.1:0-2520 GCA_964651185.1 uncultured Polyangiales bacterium | reverse complement strand
CCACCGCGATGCCGCCCGAACCGTTGACGAGCAGGTTGGGCGGCATCGCGGTGGGCATGGCGACCAACGTGCCGCCCCACAACTTGCGCGAAGTGGTCGACGCGACCCTGCGTCTGATCGACCATCCGGAGCTGACCGCGGCCGAGCTGATGCTCGACGATCCGGCGACCGGGAGGCTCGGCGTGAAGGGCCCCGACTTCCCGACGGCCGGCTTCATCTACGGCACGAGCGGCATCCGCCAGGCGATCGAGACCGGGCGCGGGCGCATCGTGATGCGCGCGCGCGCCACCATCGAGCCCATCGCGCACAAGAGCGATCGCGAGCAGATCGTGATCACGGAGATCCCGTATCAGGTCAACAAGGCCGAGCTGCTCAAGAAGATCGTGGAGCTCGTGCGCGAAAAGCGCCTCGACGGCATCGCCGACCTGCGCGACGAGAGCGACCGCGACGGAATGCACATGGTGATCGAGCTCAAGCGCGACGCGATGGGCCAGATCGTGCTGAACAAGCTGTACCAGATGACGGCGCTGCAGAGCACGTTCGGCGTGATCCAGCTGGCGATCGTGGCGGGGCGTCCGCAGGTCTTGAACCTGAAGGAGATGCTCGAGCAGTTCATCGCGCATCGCCGCGACGTGGTCACGCGCCGCACGCGCTTCGAGCTGCGCCAGGCCGAAGCCCAGCGCGAGATCGTCGAGGGCTTGGGCATGGCGATCACCGAGACCGATCTGGTGATCAAGACCATCCGGGAATCGCCCGACAGCGACGTGGCGCGCGGCCGCTTGATGCAGCTGCCTCTGCGCGGGCTCGAGGCGTTCGTGCGGCGCGCGGGCCGGCCGGAGAGCGAGATCACCGCGGCGCGCGAGCGAGGCGACTACTACCTGAGCGAGCGCCAAGCCAAGGCCATCCTCGACATGCGCCTCGCGCGTTTGACCGCGCTCGAGAGCGACAAGCTGGCCAAGGAGTACGGCGAGCTGTGCGACACGATCGCGCGCCTGCGCGCGATTCTGGCGAGCGAGAAGCTGCTGATGGACGTGATCAGCGGCGAGCTTCAAGAGGTGCGCGAGCGCTACGGCGACGATCGGCGCACCGAGATCGTTCCGATCGAGGGTGAGATCAGCGTCGAGGATCTGGTCGCGGACGAAGACGTGGTCGTGACCGTCAGCCATGCCGGCTACATCAAGCGTGTGCCGGTCAGCGAGTACCGCGCGCAGGGGCGCGGTGGGCGCGGCACGCGCGGCATGGAGACGCGCGAAGAAGACTTCGTGATCAAGCTGTTCGTGGCGCGCAACCACTCGCACATCTTGTTCTTCAGCGACAGCGGGCGCGTGTACCTGAAGAAGGTTTATGAGATCCCGGCCGGCACGCGCACGGCGCGCGGGCGCGCGATCGTGAATTTCGTGGGCATGGAGGCGGGCGATCGGGTCGCCGCGGTGGTGCCGATCCGCGAGTTCGTGGAAGGCGCGGATCTGCTCACCGCCACGCGCAAGGGCAAGGTCAAGCGCACCTCGCTCGACGCGTATTCGAACATTCGCGCCACGGGCATCATCGGCGTCGCCATCGAAGAGGGCGACGCGCTGCTCGCGGCGCGCATCGTGAAGAGCGGCCAGCAGGTCATGATCGGCACGGCCAAGGGCATGTCGATCCGCTTTGAGATCGACGAGGTGCGGCCCACGGGGCGCGACACCATGGGCGTGAAGGGCATCGAGCTGCGCGAAGGCGATCGCGTGGTCGGCGTCGATGTGATCGAAGGCGACGATCAGCAGGTGCTGACCGTGAGCGCCAACGGCTACGGCAAACGCACGCCGATCTCCGAGTGGCGCGTGCAAGGGCGGGGCGGGCTCGGCATCATCGCGATGGACATGAGCGAGCGCAACGGCGAGCTCGTGCGCTTGTGCTTGGCGCGGCCCGACGACCAAGTGATGTGCGTGACCGACGCGGGGGTCGTGATCCGCACGCGCGTGGTCGAGATCCGCGAGACCGGGCGCAACACGCAGGGCGTGCGTGTGATCCGGCTCGGCGAAAACGAGAAGGTGGTCGACGTCGAGCCGATCGCGCACGCCGAGAGCGAAGAGGCCGCGAGCGAGCTCGCCGAGCAGGCGGCCGAGGCCGAGCGAGACGAGGTGGACAGCGCGGAGCCCGAACAAGCGGAGCGCGGCGAAGGCGAGGACGGCGAGGGCGAAGGCGGCGAGGACGAGGGCGAGGGCGGCGAGGAGTGAACGCGGCGCTGGGGTTGCCCGATCTCCGCGGCCGAAGTCTCGCGCTCCGATCCACGCTCTAAAACCACGCTCTCAAGCAGAGCGTCGGCCGCCGGCGAGCACGGAGGATTGCCCGGGTTCGTGCGGAACGCGTTCGACGCTATCTCGCTGCGGCGTTCCGGCCTACGGGAGCACGTGTGTCGTGCCTATCGACCTGGGATGGACGCCGAGGCAGCGCCCGCTCGAGACTCGCGCTCAGTCCCTGCGACCTTCTGCTTTTCGGCGTGACGGCGTCCGACGCGTGACAGCGCGGGAAAGCACCTCA
>CAZYWR010000198.1:0-4639 GCA_964651185.1 uncultured Polyangiales bacterium | reverse complement strand
GCCCGCCTATCGCCATGCGCGCCGTCACGACCCACGGCGGGGCCCCTACACGGACGGCGGTCTTGATGAACAGAAAGGAGTGTCCCCAAATCAGCGCGAGCAAGGCGAGCAGCAGCGCCTCGCGAGGACCAAAATCCGACTTCACGGCGCGCAGTGTAGCGCGACGACGCTCGTCACGAGCAGGCGCCTCAGCCGACTTCGGCGCAGCCCTCTTTCGTACAGATCGCCGAGAAAGGCGATGGCCCGCTCGACTCGCCGCTGGCAAACGCGCGCGGCGGGCAACAATGCGGTCCGGCTGGTCAAGGCACCCCGCTTGCAGCGATATGAAAAGGGGACGAAACTCCGTCGGCCTGCCCCGCATGCTGAGTCTCGACGGCACGGCGTGGGCCGCGACACAACACGTGCACCGCGTTCACTTTGCTTCCATCGAAGGAGCGGCCTATGGCCCGGCTTGGCTTTTCAGCGACGGCGCGAGCGGCGCTCGTGGCGACTTCGGCGTGGGTGTTCGCCTTCGGCTGCGGCAAGGACCAGGGATCCGTGTCGTCCGGGTCGCCCGGCGGAGACGACTCGACGTCCGATGGCGATGGAGATGCCGGCGATAGCACCGGCGGCAACAGCGCCGACGCGGGCAGCCCGCGCGGCGGCTCCGCGAAGGACGCCGGCAAGAGTTCGGCGGACAGCGGCGCGGCCGCGGGCGGTTCGGGCAACGGGGCCGGCGACAAGCCAGAGCCGAAGCAACTCTTGACGATCGACGCCTGCGACGATCACAACCCCGCAGGCCTCAGCCCATCCGACGTCGACAAGCTCAAGGCCGGCGGGAAGGCCGACGGCATGGCCATGCTGTACCCGTATGACCAGACCGTCTTTCCCCGCGGACTGACGGCGCCGCTCTTGATGTGGAACGGCGGCGGCTCTCAAGCGGTCTACGTGCACATCCAGTCGAAGTACTTGGAGTACAACGGCTGCCTCCCGGCGACGGCCAGCGGTCAGCTCCAGCTGCCTCAAGACGTATGGGACAAGGCGGGCGAGCAGACACTCGGCGCGACGACGCCGTTCACGATCGAGCTGAGTACGCTCGACGGCCAGAACGCGCAAGGGCCCATCAAGATCGAGATCATCATCGCGCAGGCGACGCTCAAGGGCTCGATCTACTACAACAGCTACGACTCCCAGCTCGGCGGCGGACTCGGCGGCATTCAAGGCCTGCCGGTGCTGCCAGGCCTCGGTGACAACGGCTCGGTGCTGCGCATCCGACCGGGACAGCAGGCGGAGTTCTTCGCGCGCCAAGGCACCTGCACCGGTTGTCACGCGGCATCGGCCAACGGCGAGCGCTTGATCGCGATGGAGTTCGGCGGTCTGGGACTGCTCGGCGGGACGAACGGTCAAGTGTACGATCTGCAGCCTAACACGCCGGCCAATCCGAACCCTGCGACCGGCGCGGCGAACTCCGCCTTCGTCGGCCTTTCACCAGACGGCTCAGTCTACCTCAGCACCGCGACGACGCCGCTCGTCGGACCCAACGTGCTCGGCGCGAACATGGTGACGCTCGCCGACGCCACGCTCTACGAGACCGATACCGGCAACGTGATCAACGGCAGCGGCATCCCTACCACCGCCGCGATGCCGACGTTTTCGGTGAACGGCACGAGCCTGGTGTTCAACGATCTCGCGGACGGCACGGGCACCGTGCTCGCGTTGATGGACTACGACCCGCAGGGCCGCAAGGCGTCCAATCAGCGTACGCTCTACACGAGCAAGCAGGGATACGCGGGCTGGCCGTTCTTGCTGCCGGACGACGGCGCGGCGATCTTCACGGTCGGAGAGGCCAACGACTTTACCGGCGGCGGCGCCTACATCGGCGGTCTGACGGTACCCGGGCCCAAGAGCGATCTGATGATCGTCGACGTGGGGACCGGACAGGCCACCATCCTGGCGCAAGCCATGGGCTTCAAGACGCCCGACGACGCCGCCCAAGAGAAGACCTACCTTCCCTTCGGCGCCGAGGAGCTCCATCAGCATTACTATCCGACCGTCTCGCCCGTGGCGGCCGGCGGCTACTTCTGGGTCTTCTTCGACTCCATCCGACATTACGGAAACCAGGGCATGCACCGCCAGCTCTGGGGCACCGCGATCCAGATTCAGCGCGGCGGCGGCGAGGCGATCGGCACTGGACTCTACACGTTCGATCCGAGCAGCCCTGCGTTTTACGTGCCGGGCCAAGAGCTCGCCGGCGCGAATCACCGCGCGTTCACGGCGCTCGACCCTTGTCGGGCCGATGGCGAGAGCTGCGAGAGCGGCATCGATTGCTGCAGCGGTTTCTGCACGAACGGCGTGTGCGGGCCGCCGAGCGGCTGCGCGCAGACCAACGAGGCCTGCCAGAGCGATAGCGACTGCTGCAACGGCACCGATAGTTGCATCGGCGGCTTCTGTGGGCAGATCCTCATCCTGTGAGCGCCGCGGCGTCGTAGAAGCCGCGCGGCAGCGCGACGGATCGCGGTAAGCTCCGGGGCGTGCTCCGCGGATTTCGCGCCTCTGTCTTGCACTTCCTCGCCGATCCGAGCGTCGCCACGGACGCCTACGAATACTTCGAAGACGGGCTCTTGCTCGTGGAAGACGCGCACGTGCTCGCCGCAGGTCCGTACGAAGAGCTCGCGCCGCGCGTCCACGCCGACCAGGTCGAAGATCTCTCCGGCCACTTGATCGTGCCCGGCTTCCTCGACGCCCACGTGCACTTCCCGCAGCTCGAGATGATCGGCGCCTACGGCGAAGCGCTCTTGCCTTGGCTCGAGCGGTACACGTTCCCGGTGGAGAGCAAGTTCGCCGACGCCGCCTATGCGCGCCACGTGGCCGAGCTATTCCTGGACGAGCTCTTGCGCCACGGCACCACCAGCGCGCTGGTGTTCACGACCGTGCACGCGGGCGCCACGGAAGCGCTGTTCGAGGCGGCGCTGTCGCGGCGCATGCGGCTCATCGCCGGCAAGGTGCTGATGGACCGGCACGCGCCGCCCGAGCTGTGCGACACGCCCGAAACGGCATACGCCGAGTCACGCGCGCTGATCGCGCGTTATCACGGGCGCGAGCGGCTCCTCTACGCCGTGACCCCGCGCTTCCTGGCGACCTCCACGCCGGAACAGCTCGCCGCCGCTGCGCGTCTGTTGCGCGAGCACCCCGGCGTCTACCTGCACACGCACGTGGCCGAGAGCACCGATGAGGTGCGCTGGGTGGCGGAGCTGTTCGCGGCGCATGCGCCGGCGGGCGCGTCTTACCTCGCCACGTACGATCACTTCGGCTTGCTGAACGCGCGCTCGGTCTTGGCCCACGGCCTTCACCTCGACGACGACGACTTCGCGCTGCTGCGGGCGCGCGGCTCGGCGCTCGCCTTTTGCCCCACCTCCAATCTGTTCTTGGGCAGCGGTCTGTTCCGTTTTCGCGTGGCGAAGGAGCACGGCGTGCCGCTCGCCCTCGGCACCGACATCGGGGCTGGTACCAGCCTCTCGCTGCTGCAGACGCTCAACGAGGCCTACAAGGTCGCGCGCCTGTGCGGCGACCGGCTGCCCGCGCTCGAGGCCTTTTACCAAGCGACCTTGGGCGCCGCGCGCGCGCTGCGGCTCGAGGCGCACGTGGGCAGCTTTCGGCCGGGGAACGAAGCCGATTTCGTCGTGCTCGAGCGGGCGCCCACGCCGCTCCTGCGCTTTCGCATGCAGCACGCGCGCACGCTCGAGAGCAGCTGTTCGTGCTCATGACCCTCGGCGACGACCGCAACGTGCGCGCCACCTACATCGCCGGCCAGCGAGCGTACGTCCGCTCGTAGCGCGGCGGGCGCACGCTCGCTTGCGAACTCAAGATTCGAGTCCTCCCATCTAGCGAGCTTCGAGCGCGCGTCGACATGGAGAGGATGGGAGGCGCAGACAGAAGGCGCTTCGCGAAGGGCGAGATGGGCGTGGACGCGCCTGTGCGGCGCTGGCGTTTTGGGGCCGAGGTGTTTGAAGACGGTGTCGATTTTCGCGTGTCGGCGCCGCGCCGGCGCAGCGTGCACGTGGTGCTCGAGGGCGAGGACAGCCGCAGCGTCCCGCTGTCCGGAGACGCCGAGCGCGGCTTTTCCTGCTTCGTGCCCGGGCTGCGTGCGGGCGCGCGCTACCGTTTCCGGCTCGACGAGGCCGACCCGCTTTACCCCGACCCGGCCTCGCGTTTTCAGCCCGAAGGTCCGCACGGTCCGTCCGAGGTGATCGACCCGAGCAGCTACCGCTGGCGCCACAGCGCCCGCCAGGGCGTACGGCTCCCGGGGCAGGTCATCTACGAGCTGCACCTCGGCACGTTCACGCGTGAAGGCACGCTCGCCAGCGCGACGCGCGAGCTCGCAGCGTTGGCGGAGCTCGGTATCACGCTGATCGAGCTGATGCCGGTCGCGGAGTTTCCCGGGCGCTTCGGTTGGGGCTACGACGGCGTCAACCTGTTCGCGCCCTCACACCTGTACGGCCGTCCGGACGACCTGCGCCGCTTCGTCGACGAGGCGCACGGGAGCGGACTCGGCGTGATCCTCGACGTCGTCTACAACCACCTCGGGCCGGATGGCAATTACCTCGCACAATTCTCGGACACCTTCTTCAGCGAGAAGAAGACAGAGTGGGGCGACGCGCTC
>CAZYWR010000197.1:0-12005 GCA_964651185.1 uncultured Polyangiales bacterium | reverse complement strand
TGACTCAGGCGCGCTCGCCGGCGCTGCGTCTTATTTGATCGAGTCGCAGAACGCCGAAGGCACGTGGACGGGGCATCCGGAGCTCTTTGGCCCGCGGCCGCTCCTTTCACATTACCAGACGCACACTCACGCTTTTGTGATGTTCGGCTTGAGCGCAATCTTTGCGCACGCGCCGAAGCACACCGAGCGCGCGCCGCGCTCCGGACATGTCGCCCCAGAACTCGATGGATCTCTCTGACGCGAGGACGCGCTGCCCTTCCGCGGCGAGCCGAAAGAGAGTGCTCGACATGACATTTCCCAGCACAGCTCGAAACGAAGTCGATGCACGGGCCCTTCGGGCTCCACGGTGCATACCAGGGCCCTTACCGCGCAGAGGCCTCGGCTGGCGTGGCAATGTACTGCACTTTCTCCGAGACCCTGTGTCCGTGCTGACCCAAATGCAGCGACAATACGGAGAAGTCGTCGCCTTCGCGCGGGGCTACGAGCACTGGGTGGCCGGCTTCGGCCCGCGCGCCAACCGCGCCATCCTGACGAACGCCAACGCGTACCACGTGGACCCGATCCCGGCCCCCATCCCCGAGCGTTCGGCGCTTTCGCGATTGAAGCGGTCGATCGCCTTCGTGGACGGAGACGTCCATCGGCGTCAGCGTGTGCTGCTGATTCCGGCCTTTCGCAAAGAGTGCCTCGAGATCCACCAGCGTGCGGTCGTCGAGGTCGCAGAGCGCGTGCTGAGCACATGGAAGGCAGGCGAGCGCCTGAACATCAGCCAGGTGATGCACGACCTCACTCTGCAAATTATCCTTCGGGCCTTGGTCGGCCGCATCGGCACCGAGCACGCCGCCATTGGGGCGCAGCTCGCGCGCTGGCAAAGGATGATCGCCGATCCACGCGTGTTGTTGTTGCCCGTAGCGTTCCCCGGCCTTCCGTTTTGGCGCCTAGAGAATCTCTCGCTCTCGATCGAGAAAACCATCGTCGCACTCATCACGGCGGCGCGTTCTTCCGAGGAGGCGGGGAATGACATCCTTTCGCTCATGAGCGCCTCGCTCGGAGACCGCTCGCCAAACGAGGAGGGTTGGGCGGCCGACGAAATCACGGCGAATGTCATGCTGCTGATGCTTGCCGGCCATGAGACCAGCTCCAACGTGCTGACCTGGACGCTGTTCTTGTTGTCGCAGCACCCGCGGCTCGTCGACGATCTGCGTGAGGAGGTGTGGAGCGTGCTGCGCGGGAGTCCTCCCTCATTCGAAGACGCTCGCCGCCTCGCGCTCCTTGAGCGGGCCGTTAGCGAGAGCATGCGCATCCTGCCGCCGCTGGTCTACAATACTCGCCGCGTCGTGGAGGCCGTCGAGCTGTGTGGTTACGAGCTCGCTCCTGGCACGAAGATCGTGTGGAGCCCCTACGTCACGCATCACATGCCGGAGCTCTACGACGAACCAGAGGAGTTCCGGCCTGATCGCTGGTGTTCGAATGGGCCCAAGGCCGACACCTATCTGCCGTTCGGGCTGGGCCCGCACGGTTGTATAGGCGGCCACTTCGCCAGCATGAGCGTCACGACCATCCTGGCCATGATCTTACAGCGCACGGCGCTCGTTATGGCTGACGGAGCGGTCATCGACAGGAAAGTCAAGCTCACCCTGACGCCTTCCCAAGGCATGCCGATGATTGTCGCCGATCGAGCTAAGAAGGTCCCCGTTCGCGGAAACATTCACGAGATGGTGCGTTTAGGAGCGTAAGGGCGTAAGTAAATCAGGGGCTGGACAAGGGGGGCGTCGGCGGCGGTGAGTTGGCCGGGCGGCGAGAGCTTGGCCCGCGTGAGGCTTCGGGTAGGGTGCGTGTTCCGCGTGACGTGGACGCCTGTACCGCCTACCGGGACCTTCAGTTCTCGACTTCATGGGGCGGTCGGACTCCATGCCACCATCTCTCTCAATTCTTCGCCCAGGGCTCCTTCACCTCGAACAGATCCGGTTCCTTGAAGCGAATGGCGTCGACCTTGTCCGCGTACCGACCTCCGAAGTGGTCGTCAAGCAGCGTCTTACGTAGAAGCGCAAAAGCCAACTTGCTGTCCAGAAAGGGGTCCACGCAGCGAAACGCGATCTCAAGTGTGCGGCCTGCTTGACGGAGGTCCGTGACTCGGATCACTTCTTCACGGGTGTCCACGAACTCGACGACGTACTCGGTCTTTCCGTCCTCATGGGTCGAGTACGCGCGATAGTGCGCCGGAGAGCTGCGCTCAGCGGCGAAGTGAGGACGCGGCCTGGTGAGGGTGACTCCGCGTAACGACTGTGGACCGCGATATTCTGGGCCTTCAAACCCGAATATGACTTTGATGTCTCCGATTATGAGGATGCGGTTGTGCATGCGCACGGGCACAGTGCCAAATTCAGGAATGATGGGCACAGCATCAAAAACAACCTGGCTGCTGTACACAGGGGCCAACGCTACGGCCGGCTCGGCAAGTGGAAGCTCGACCGGGTGAACACCTATTCTCCAGCCTTCTTGATTGCTGTATGTTGGATGAAGGATCTCCGCGACTTCAGGAAGCCCGGAAAAGACTGGGCAACGTAGATGTGTACTCCACGTGCTGCGGGCCCGGCCTTCCGCACAAACTCGACATGAAGAGCCGCGGAGACGTTCGCTGCGTGCCAGAAAGGCAAGGCAAGAAGCGTCGACAGAAGCGACACGATCTGCTGATAGTCGTTCATGGGAACTGGGTCCTGTATTGAGTCGGTTAGAATCAGCTCATTAGCGTTGAGCGCTGCTATGGGCTTGGGCCGCTTTGGGACATCGTGGAATCGTAGTAATGGCCGAGAACCTTTTCGAGATTGCTCCCATATGTCTCCGACGGATTCGTGCTCGGTGACTCTGCGTCTCGAAAGATCTGGCCAATCTGGCGAGCGCCTCGCTCGGGGGTTAGCTTACCGTCTCGAACCTGTTGAGAGATATTCTCGTAGGCCGATGTTCTCGACGAACGAGTTCACGCCACAGATCGCAGCACAGCGGGAGAGTAGGAGCATGCTCGACAGAGGATGAAGACGCGAGCGCGACACCGCTCCGAAGAGGCGCTTGCTCGGGTGCGGCAGGCCGAGGTTTCGCGCAGCGTGCGGCTCGCGCTCACGTCGCTACACGCGCTTCGCCGAGGCCCCGCACCTTGCCCGTGTTGTCGAAGCTCGGTATGATTTGGGTATGACGGCTGCCAAAATCGCAATCACATTGCCCCAGGAGCAGCTTGCGCAGGTGCGGAAGGCCGTGCGCGCCGGCCGGGCGGACTCCGTGTCCGGCTACATTGCGCGTGTGTTGGCGGAGCACGCCCGCGAAGAGTCGCTTCGGGAACTGACTGAGGATTTAATTGCTCAACATGGTCAGCCGACGCGAGAGGAGGCGGCGTGGGCAAAGCGCGCGTTCGCACGACGTCGCAAGGCGTAACCTTGGACACAGGCGCGCTGATCGCCTTGGAACGTGGCGACGGGCGCATGATCGCGTTGCTCCAGCAGGGGCTCAAGCGGGGCGCGAGCTTTCGTGTGCCCGCAGGCGTAGTTGGACAGGCATGGCGGGGCGGTAAGCGCCAGGCGATCTTGGCGCGCTTCCTCCGGGCGAGGGAAGTTCAGATCGTGTCCTTGGACGAACCTCTGGCCCGCGCATGCGGGGAGCTGTGTCGCTGCACCGACACCGCGGACGTGATCGACGCTTCAGTCGTGCTCGTGGCCAGCAAGCACCAAGATCCCGTCATAACGAGCGACCCGGAGGACCTTCGACGTCTTGCCCCGCGCTCGACGCTTCTTGAGGTCTAAGAGCCGAGAACCAGTGCCGCGGCCAATGCGAGCTTGGGCATTTGGGCTGCGTCCACCTCCACCAAATTGTTCCCCGGCTCGACTCCCAGTGCCCGATCTGAAGTGCGTGCGCTGGGCTACATGCGCTCGGCACGCTGGCTGCTGAGTGGGGCTTGAGTCGTGGAGTTTTGGCACAAGCTGGCGCATCACCGAACGAGGAGCCGCCAGCACAACGCATCAGGTCTGTGAAGGGCCGGCGCTCGCGCGGTCTGAATGTGCTCACAGCTCGGGCGAGGACCGTTCGCAAATGATCGCGTGTTGGGAAAAGCAGGAGCCGTCGCGCCACGCTGCCTGAGCGGCGGCGTAGTAAGCGCAACCGGCCGCGTAACCGCCATTCGGATAAGAGACGTCCCAGTGCGCGTAGGTAATGTAATGGTAATCGTCCGTCATCCAAAAGCCCTCGACCCCAATGTCCGTGATGCCGATCCAGAAATCTTTGTTGTCGCCGAAGGTGGCGGTGATCCAGGCCTCCTCCGAAGCATCCGCCAACACGACCACGTGCGCGCCGCCCCAGGCGGTGCACATGTCGCGGGCGCTCGTGTAATCGGCCATCTGCTCGAGGAAGCGATAGCAACTGCCGCCGCTGCGACGCACGCCTTCGGGACAATCGCCCGATGCTCCGTCCAGTACGCGCGCGTCTCCCGCCGCCCCGTCGCTCGCATCGAGGCTGGCATCAGTCCCGAGCGCGGCATCGGACGCGACCGCATCGACCGCCGTCTGAGCGTCCGCGGCCGGCTTCGCGTCGCTCATCGCATCCTTCGGAGCGCTGGCGTCCAACGTGGACGCGTCGGGCGGCTCGTCGACGCAGCTGCCGGCCTGGCAGAGCTCCGGCGCGCAGCGCGGCGCTTCGCCGTCCTCCGATTGAAGTACGATCTCGACGGGCGCCGAGGTGTGGCCTGGCAGTCGCCGCTCGATGCATCCGAACGCGAGCGGCCGACATTGTGAATCGCGCGCCTCCGCCGCAAAGCCGTACGTGCCCGGCGCCAGCGTGGTGGTGCCGCTCATGTCTACGTCGGAGCCGAGCTCGACATCCAGGACGTGTTCGTGCGAATTGCAGCCGCCGCGCATGATCCACGCGAGCACCTTGTCGTCGCTGTCGAAGCGGGCGGGATCCGCGAAGGTGATCGTCCACGAAAGCCGGGTCGCTTCTGGCGCACAGGAGCCCTGCACGACCAAGAAGCACGCCAGCAGCGGAAATGGCCGAGCCGTCGTGCGTCCCATGCGCGCATCATAGATCGGCTCGAACGCGATCCGTCTCATCTGTGCGCACCGCCATGACCATATGGCGCAGCGCGCCCCACCGCCACGCTGCAACACCAGGACCCGTCACCCTCGGGCGAGTTACAGCGGGCGCGGCGTCGGGCCGAGCAGATGTCCGTCGTGGTAGATTGCGGCGCAATCGCCGGTCTTGGTGAGGCTGATGCACCCCGTTGCAGGCGTGGCGGATGCGCTCGCTTCCGTACATGGCTCGCAGCGCTGCGCCTGGACGTGGGCTTCGCGTGCACTGCTGCCATCGACGGCGGTCACTTCGTTCAAGAAGACGCGTGCGAAGAGCTGGCTCGACGGCTGATCGCTTGGGCGACGGCGTCGTCTGTCTCGCGCGCAGCGCCTCGCGTGCGAGCGCGTGACGCGATCGTTAAACGATCTTGGGCAGGAGGCTCTCGGTGAAGCGCCAGATCAGCGACGAGTCGTTGGTCTGGAACGCGGCACCCGTGTAGAAGGTGCGGTGGCGGCCTTGAAGCGAGCCGAGCGTACGATAGAAGCCGGCGGCGATCTGCTCGCTCGATACCATCATTTGAAACGGCGCGTGCGCGCTGAACGCGAGGAAGCCCTCGAACGTGACGCCAGGGAACGTGCCTTCCGCGTTCAGACGCCGGATCGCCTCGACCATCTTGGCCCGCACGACGTGGTCAGGCAGCCAGAACGCGCTGCCGAACTTCACGTTCCACAGGCCTGGCGCCGGCGCCGGATCGAACTGATACACGGCCGGCAGGTCTGGCAGATGGTACGGAGTGTCCGAGCGCATGTTGTACACGGCTTGCCCCGCTGGCAAGCCCGACAGCTTGACCAGGCCCGTGGCATAGTAGTTCGCTCGGAAGCCGCCGAAGGTCGCGGCCTCGAGCGGATCGAGGTCGAGCAAACGTAGGTTCTCGCCGTAGGGCGGGAAGGCCACCACCAGCTTGTCGCAGGCGATGCGCGTCAGACCGTCAGGCGTTTCGACGTCGACCTCGATCGGACCCGGTCCGCGACGATCGACCCTTACGATGTCCGAATCGACCAGGACGTCGCCCGCCAGAAACTCGGCTGCACGGTCATAGAGCTGTGCCGTGCCTCCAGGCGCGCTCAAGAACCCGCCCCCAGCCAAAGAGCTTACGACGCTGAGGCTGAACAGCTTGAGCACGTAGAGCGCTGGGTCCGCGAGCAGGTTGCCCGCGCCTTGGCCATAGCTGAAGACGGTGGGCACGAGCGCGGCCAAGTCGTACTTCTCGACGAACTTTCTGAACGGTAAGAGCAAGTCCTGCGGGACCGGATGGGGGAGCTGAAACCCAGCATCGAGGTACGGAAACGACTGCTGCAAGATCTGCAGATAGGCTCCGAGCGCGGCGCCGAACGCCGCGTCGGACGGAGGCGTATAATCGCTCAGGCGACCGGTACGAAAGTCCGCATACGCCGGCGGGTTGGGACTGAACGGGAAGGGGATGAGCGGCACGCCGAAGCGCTCGAAGTAGCCCGTGACGATCGGCACGTTCTCGAACACGACCACGCCGATGTCGCATGCGGCGCCCGTCGCCGGATCGTACACCGTCTCCGCGTGACCGCCGAGCCGGCCCTTGCGCTCGACCACGACCACGCTCTTGCCCATGTCGCGCAGCCTCACGGCCGCGTATGTGCCGGCTGAGCCCCCGCCGAGAATGCAGACGTCGCGCGTGATGCGAGTGCCGGCTCTGGTCGTGGCGGACGCTCGTCCGAGCGGCACGCGCGAAGCGGTCGCAGCCGCCAGCGAGGTCCCAACCACCTTAAGCAGATCTCTACGGGGTAATCTCATGTGCGTGCCTTTCTCAAGCGTCGGCGTTCGTACGCCGCCTTGCAGGCTGACGCCGCGACGTTATGACGGCAAGCAACGTGTAAGGATCGAACGGACCGCGACGCGAGATTCCGATCGGTAGCGTGCGCGATGAGCTCGTGACTGACGGCGAGCACGCCGTTCGACTCGATCGACGCGGCGCGCGCGTGGCTGGATTCGTCGCCTGGTGGAGACTCAGCTGGGGGACGAGCTTCGGGGCTGGCCGGAGCCCGATGCTGCGCTCTGCGCGTGCGCACTGCACGGCAACTTCAGCGCGAAGGTAGTACCTTGATCGACCTTACTCTCGTAAACCAGCTCGCCGCCATGAGCGCGCGCGATCTGTCGTGCGATGGGAAGGCCGAGCCCCGTACCGTCCGCCTTGGTCGTCTCGAACGGCTGAAATACGTCGAGTCCGTCCGGTATGCCCACACCTGTGTCGCTCACCAGCAGCGTGACGAACTGATCATTATAACTGGCCGTGACGCGCAGCACACCTCCCTGTGGCATTGCCTCGAGGGCGTTTTTGCAGAGATTCAACATCACCTGCTTGAGCTTGTCTCGACTGGCGGCCACCTTCGGCAAGTTCGCTGGCACGCTCTTCTCTACGCGCACTCGCGCGCTCTGGTGTTGCATGACGTGCAGCTGGACGACTTCGTTGACGAGCTCGCTCAGATCGAGCGGCTGAAATTCGAGCTGCTGCCGGCGTGAGAACGCTCGAAAGTCGCCCAGCAGAGCGCTAAGCCGCCTTATTTCCTCGAGTAAGCCGTCGAGCGGGCCGATCATGCCGTCGGGAACCTGCAGCTTGTGCAATCGCTGTCTCAGCAAGGCGCCCTGGAGCGCCATGGCGTTGAGGGGATTCCCGATCTCATGGGCGAACATGGACGCAGTGGTCCCGATCTGGGCAAGCCGTTCGCGTTCGGTGAGCTGGTGTTCGAGCTTCCGCCGCTCCGTAATGTCTACACCTTCGGGGATTAAGAGCTCGACCTCCCCGGCTTCGTCGAGTACGGGGCGCAGAGAGAAGCTGATGGTGGACATGCCGCCATCGGCGCGCGGGTGCTGCGCCTCAAACTGAACGTGCTGCCCCTGGGCAGCGGCGCGAACGGCGTCACGCAGGCAGGCTTGGAGCTCCGGCGAGTGAGACCACCAGACAGTGTTCCAGAATGGCAGACCAAGGACCTGCTCTCGCTGGACTCCGGCCAACTGTAAGGCACGCTGATTGATGTCGAGCACCGTTCCGTCGACACTCAGGATCCCCGCCAGATGGTGTTGCTGTTCAAAGATTGCGCGGTAGCGCCGTTCGTTCTCGCGCAATCGGCGCTCGGCGCGGACTTCGTTCGATATGTCGCGATTGACGCCGACGATGCCTCGGAGCTCACCGGCGGCGTCATACACGGCCCTGAAACTGCTCTGGATATGACGCGGAAGACCGTCCTTGCCATAGTGGATGGCTGCGCCACGCCACTTCCCGCGCGTGCGCAGCTCGCGCATGATCTCCTCGCGCGTCGTTTGACCGTAGTCGCTGTTGACCAGCTCCGCTGCGTTCCGTGCCAGCGCTTCCTCGGGCGAAAAGCCGTAAATCTGCTGGGCAGCTCGGTTCCAGGTCTCGATACGCCCCTCCGGATCGACAGAGATGATGGCATCGGAGACTTCGTCCACCAGCTGAGCCTGCGCCCGCACACGTTGCTCGAGCCTCCTCCGATCCGTGACGTCGATCCCGACGCACAGGACCCCGAGCGTCTCCCCTCCCGCAGCGCGCAGGATCGTAGCGGACCACTCGATCTCCCGCTCCGTGCCGGCCCGGGTCCGGATCGGGTTCACGTGTTCGACGACCGGCGTGCCCGCGATACTGCTGTGGAACAGCGCCCTGATCCGATCCTGATCGCGGTCAGGGATGAAGGACAAGAACCACTCCTTGCCGCGCGTGTCGTGCAGCGGAACGCCGGCGAGGTCCTCGAGATAACGGTTGTAGAAGACAATGCGGCCCAGCGGATCGAGCACCAACACGATCGCGCGGGCCAGTTCAATCAACTGCGCGGTGACGTGATCACCCTCCACGCATCCTTCTATGAGCGCCGACAGTTGAGACATGCGGGTGATCCGTGGCTAGGCCGTAACATGTAATGGCCATGCCAAACCAATGCAAGCTGTGCGGGCGCGTCGCACCGCTCACGGCCGAACAAGCGGGCTGTGGCGCGCGCGGCGCCGCCCCGCGGAGCCACGTGGGCGCGCACGATTTCGCCCCGCAATGAGCCGAATGATCAGCGCACTGCGGCATGCGTACGAGCGGTCCCTCGATCCACGGCTGCGCCGGCCGTGCGCGATGCCCGAACGAAATAGGTGCGATTTGGGACGAACGCTCCCGAGCGCGCTGTGGTAGGCGCGCCGGGCCGGCATCCCCGTCGGCGCGTCGGAGGAACGAGCCGACCCGGCGGCGGGGCCTGGTCGAGCCGCTGTTGGAGGCGTTGCCGCTGGCTCAGTTTCTTCGGTGGGGCGCGAAATTCGGACACGAGGCGAGGCAAGACTGGTTGATGCACTTGCTCACTGCGCTCGCCGCGCCCAACGCATAGCTTCGGTCCGTGCTGCGCTCCTGGAGCGTCACCGCGAGCTGACCTGACTGTCCTGAGTTGACGCTTTGGAGATCAGTGCAATCGAGTTCGGCGGCAGCGCAGTACGCCTTCACGCAGGGAGTATCGAGCAGCAGGCACACGTCGCCCAGGCAGCCATTCTCCTGACCACAAGCGAGCAAGGCCTGACATAACTCGGCCTTGGGCTTCCCGGCGCCGGGACCCGCTTGCGCCTCGCCCTCAAGCTGGTTGCAAGCGGTTACCTGATCAGCGCATTGCCCGCAGGTACACTGCGCGCACATCTCGGTGGATTCGGCCGAGCACAAGGCACTGACCGGCGCTTCCATTTCGCTCACGCAGGTGGCGGAGCAGCCGTCGCCCGAAGATGTATTGCCGTCGTCGCACTCTTCGCCCGCGTCCAACGTGCCATCGCCGCATACCGGCGCCGGCGCGCTTTCGCGGCGACAGGCGTCCGAGCAGCCGTCGCCCGAAGATGTGTTCCCGTGGTCGCACTCTTCGCCCGCGTCCAGCGTGCCATCGCCACAGCTACCACCTCCGGGCGCCGCTTGGACGCAGGTGACTTCGACGTCCCGAGCGATGGAACAGCCGTCCGCATCGGTCACTTTCACGGAAAGCACCTGCGGCCCAGACTCTGTGCACGCGTAGGTCGTGCTCGCCGCGCCAGCATCCTGAAAGCGGCCCGAACCAGCGGTCCATGCGTAGCTCAGATCGCCTCCGTCTTGATCCTGTGCTGCGGCGCTCACAGCGAAGCTGCCTGCCGCACCGTCCGCGGACGCCTTCAGCTGCGGACAAATGTTGAACTTGGCATGGACTTCGATTGCGCCGCCTTCGCCAGATTCTTCGTGGCACTCAAGCGGAATGGAAAGTCTTACTGTTTCACCGGCCACCACACTCACGACAGCCTTCCCGAAACAGGTGATGTCACCAGGCCCGCTGGCTGAGAGCGAGATGGTCACGCCGTCCGAAGCAGGAACCGCCGCGATCAGCGGAAGCTCGCCGTCCTCGCCGATAGGCACCGTTCCCATCAGTGATGGCTGATTCGGCACCTCAATCGTGTAACTCATGTGATCGATGCCGAGCGCCGACGCGGATGTCGCTTCGAGCCGCAGCGTCCCCGTAGGGCTCGGACGCGCGCCTGCGCCTCCCTCGCCTTGGTCTTGCGAACACCCGATCGACGCGCCCACAACCACGATCCACGCGAGCAAGCGAAGCCTATGCATTCCTATCCTTCCTCTCGGAGAGTACGGAGAAGCTCGTAGTCGGCCGCCCGCCCACCACCACGAGCGCCGAATCGTAGATGCCTTGAGCGAGGCCATCCAAGCAACCGATGAAGATCGGGTCCACAACGGATTGGCGTCGCCGGCCAATCTGACGAAGCCGCTGCTACTTGCAGTGGCGAGAAGGACGAGGCCCCGCCGCGACGAGCTCGCGTCGCGCACGGAGCCGACTCGACCATGGTGCTGGAACGCGTGCTCGAGCGTGCCCTTCGTGGGTCTGTCGAGCGGGCGAACCCGACCTGAGCCGGTGGACCTTATAGGATCGGCGCAAACACGACCGCGAGCTCGGCGTTCGCAGATTTGTTCTTGTCGCGCTTCGCGGGGCGCCGCTCCAGCGTGAAGCGCAGCCAAAGGGTGGCACCGCTGGCGGCGTGCTTCGCCCGCACGCGGCAGCTGCGACGGGTCGCAGCGCTCTCCGCCTCGATCTCACTGAAAGACGAGAGCGTGAACGGGATCTTCACCGTCTCTGCCGCGACCTTGCGGGCGACTTCCTGAACCTCGGGTGCGTCGCACGCAGGCGGCGCGTTCGGGTCCGGCTGCCGCCCGCAGCCGGCTGTGACCACGAGCCATATGAGTGCTTGCCGGCGAACGAGCGCCCGCACGGCTCGTCCCGCGTGTTGCATCATGCTTTGGTCCGAGAGTTTCACGACCGCACCGCCGCTGCCCGTATGCACACCTACACGCCCGGCGCCGGTCAGCGCCACATCTCACTTAACGGCTGACGAGCGTTCGGCTTGAGCCGAAAGCTGACGCATCGCCGCCGTCGATCACCTGCCCTGAGCCGGCGGGCGATCGACTGGTTTGCGACTCACATCCGGGACGCTTCGCCGCGCGCCGCGCCGGCGCGAGCTCGACGCTGGCCCGACTACCTGCCGTCCGCCGGCTTGGGCTCTTTCCAAACCGGCTTTTCATCGACGTAGTGCGAAGCCGTGGTCGACGTGCCTACGGGGAAGACCTCTCCGCCTTTGAAGTTGAAGTCTGTGACCGACTTCAGCGGCGTGATGAGCTTCTGGGTCTCGGGAGAGAGCGGCTGAATGACGGTCGCGATGCGACCTCGTCTGTAAGGCGCGCGGCGCATTCCTGACAAAGCCTGGGTCGTCGCGAACCGTATCGCCGCGGGGGCGGCGGTCGCGATCGCAGGCGGCGCCGAGAGCATCGGCTTGGCGCAGTTCAACCGCATACCTCGGGCGAGTAAGGCTCGCTCCAGGCTAGGGGCCCGCGAGCTCGCCGGGCACGGCCGTGATGTTCCAGG